>NZ_JAMXAZ010000023.1:0-45420 GCF_024718525.1 Levilactobacillus yiduensis | reverse complement strand
TGTTCAGTTTTCAAAGGTCTACCAAGTTATCAGAGAAGCAATTGCTCCGTGACAACTTTTAAAGTATATCATGCTGTCAAAATCATGTCAACTAATTTTTAAACATCTTTTTGAATAAATATTGATGTTTACTGCAACTAATTGAATAAATATTCTCAACAACGATTACTACTATATCAAGAATTGCTAAGACCGTCAAGCCTTTTTTTCAATTACTTGAATCTCGATTCGTCGTTGTCGTCACAACGCTTGTTTGCGTAATTGACAACAAAAAATAGTTTACCAATATCCGCCGCTCTGGTCAAGGGGAAAATGAATATTTACTGAAATTATTTTCAGCCGCCGTCTCTACTGACTGAACCAAATGCAACCCGATCCCGTAAAACCGCCCACTAAGCGGTCTACCTCTGCTCCCCTCCCGCTTGACCCCGCAGACAGCAAAAGACCCCAATCGCACCTTTTACCGGGCGACCGGGGTCTTTGCATTTCATTACTTCAGTTCTGGCGCATCTGTCTTGTACGTCGTCGTCTTGTTATGGTTCTTCACCAAAGCACTGGTCTTTTCTTCCTTTTCGGCCTCAGCGAGTTTTTCCATCGCTGGCTTGTACTTATAGGTAAAGGCAGCCTTGTCGACCTTCTTGAAGCCCTTTGGCTTGTAGAAGCGTAACAAGTCCCCATAAATCACCCGATCGGACAATGACAGTTCAGTCGTCACGTGGTTTTGTAACTGCGCGACGGTCTTCTTTTGGGCCGCCGTCAGTGTTAAGACTTTCCCCGTCTTGGTATCGTAGACGGTTCCGCCAATCTTGGTGTACTTCGGTGAAACAAAATTCCCGTTTCTAAACGCCACCGTCTGATTACGGTTCTTCGCCAGCAGGTCTTGACCAAACTGAACGGTGTCCGTGTTCTTGACCCCTAACAGGTCCAGCAGCGTCGGCAGAACATCGATCTCGCCCCCATAGGTGTGGCTAATGCCCCCCTTGAGTCCCGTGGCGTGAATCATGAATGGGACCTTTTGGAACTGGGCCAGGTCAAAGTTGGTAACCTTGCTCTTACCCAGCAATTGGGCAATCGCTGGTCGGTGGTTATTGGAAATCCCGTAGTGGTCCCCGTAAGCGACGATGACACTGTTCTTGTACAGACCGACCTTCTTCAGGTAAGTCAGGAATTCCGCAAAGGACTGATCCAGGTAATGGGCCGTTTGCACGTATGGATCAACGGTCTTGTCCCCTGTCTTGGTAGCGGGGAAGTCCGTGTTCTTCTTATCTAACTCATAGGGGTAGTGGTTCGTCAACGTAATCAATTTGGCATAGAACGGTTGTGGTAACTGCTCGATGTACTTCGCTGACTGTTCAAAGAAGATTTTGTCTTTCAGCCCATACCCCACACTGTACCCTGGCTTCTCGTGGTAGTAGCTGGAGCTAAAGAAGTACTGGTAACCCCATGACTTATAGGTGTTATCCCGGTTCCAGAAACTCGGCACATCCCCATGAAAGGCCGCCGTGGTGTATCCCGCCTCTTGGCTCAGGATTGCTGGTGCCGCCTGGAAGGTGTTTTGCGTCCCATAGGTGGTCATCGCCGACCCCTGAGGTAAGCCAAACAGTGAGTTTTCGAGCATCATTTCCGCGTCAGACGTCTTCCCTTGCGCAACTTGATTGTAGAAGTTGGCAAACGACAACGTGTTTTGGTTATGGTAGAACTTGTTAAGCGTTGGGGTCACTTCCTTGCCGTCGACCTTATAGTCGATCAGGAACTGCTGGAAGCTTTCCAGGTGAATGATAAAGACGTTCTTACCCTTCTCCTTACCGTAGTAAGACACATTCGGACTCACCCGATTTTGCTTCAGGTATTTCAGCACACTCTTCATATCACTGGCGTTGGCACTGGCCCGTGTCGCACTTTCCTTTTGCGTCTGATACGCGTTGAAGGCCGCATATTCATTCAGCCCCATGTATTTGACGATGTAGTTATTGTCAAATGTCCGCGTCAATAAGCCTGAGCGGTCCGCGTTGGCCATGCCAAACTCGGCAAACATCAGTCCAAACGACAGGACGGTGATGGAAAAGGCGTACCGGCGTTTAAAGGGCCGCGGGTCGATGCGAATCACGTGGGTGACCAACAGGATGATCAAAATCACGATATCGATATAAACAAAAAAATCATAGACGTGGGTGATTTGTGCCAGGCTCTTGCCCAGATTATTGCCCACGTCGCTTGAGCCCTTCATGATCCCGAAGGACAAGAAGTCTGAAAATTCACGATAGTACAAGACGTTCGCGAAGATCCAGGTCGATTCCAAGACGTTGATAATCATCATCAACCAGTAAGCGAGCCGACCACGGAAGTATAGCGCAATCCCAAATATCAGCAGTGCTGCTGGTACCGGGTTGATGAACAGTAGAAACTGCTGCACACTCCCCTTGGCTCCTAAAGTAAATTCAGTTTGATAGGCAATGTAAGTCTTTGCCCAGAAGAGAACAATGGTTAACAGGAAAAAGCCCATGCGGGTGTTGATCCAGTTCATGTTCCGTTTAAAAAAGTTCGCCATGAGACAGCCTCCACAAAATAATTAACATCACTACAGTATAGCGGATATTAGTGGGTAATCAATCTGATTACAGAACCTTTGAAAAAATTCAAGTTTTAATCACACAAACGCCACACCTGACAAACGCCCTTCCGCGGAAGAATCGGTCCAAACGTGGGGTGCCGATCACGGCTCGTCGACCGCAGCGACTGCTCTTAAGCTGCCTGATGTCGCTCACCATTTTTTCTAAAAAAAAACAAAACTATGGCACCCATAGTTTTGTGATTAGTTATCCGTCAGTAAATCAAATAATTCGATAGCCACTAAATCAATGTTATCAAACTCAAAGGTCGTTTCCGGATTGTGTTCAGTTAACGTGTAAGTGTGGGTCAATTGGTTAAATACGACCGTTGCTTGTTCCACGCCTTCTTTTTCAAAACGACGGGGTTGTGGCTCGTCGGTAGCATCCTCTTGCATCGCCTTCAAGCGATTAATGATGCCAATCAGTTGAGATTCTTCCATGGTTGGTCCCCTTTCTAGCTTTCACTATGATTTTACCAAACTTAGGCCTCTATGGCACGCCCTAATCCAGAAAATCTCAATCATTTCTGGAATTCTGTCGTTTGCCCGGGGTCTCGTGGACCTTATCGGGACGAATCACCATGGCAACCAAGCCCGCCAGCATCCCCAAGTAATAGGTCAGCAGCCGCCATAAGATCATGGCCAGCACCAATTTACTATTGGATGAGATGTAGCTCTTAAAGATCATTTCAAAACTGTACTCCGCTCCCCCGGAACCGCCGGGAATGGGAAAGAGTGAAATCACCATCACGATTAAGATGTGGAGACTCGTGACCATGACGATGTTGGCCGTGGTGTATCCCAGTGCCAACATAATAAAGTAGGGGATCAGGTAGTAGAACATCAGCTGGAAGAAGGTAATCACAAAAACCCGCAGCATTAATTTCCACTGACCACTGATCCGCACACTCTCCGCGTAAAAGGAATCGATCTTGCCATTGATATTGGCTTCCATGCGGTTGAACCGTTCCGCCTTCATGAACCACTTCATGGGCGTCATGATGACCCCGACCAGCTTCTTGGTAAAGGCGTGCCAAAACATCACCATTAGGAGACCGATAATCACGGCCAGGTGAATCGTGAAGCCAAACACCACCAGCCAAGCCAACGCGTGCAGCTTGTCCTGAATGCTGTGAAAACCAATCACTAGGGCAAATAAGAAGTTGATGACGATCATGGACTGATAGACCACGAACTTCATCAGCAAGACGGAGCTGGCCTTACCGGCATCGACCCCCGTCTGCATCAACGCAATCAACTGGGCGGGTTGCCCCCCGGAAGAAAATGGCGTGATGCCATTGAATAGCTGTTCAACCATCGGGATACGCAAGGCATCCTTAAACGTAAAGCCTTCGATTCGATCAGAGATGAACACCTTGACGATCCACGCTTCTAGGCCCAGGTAAATGGCCATACACAAAATCGCCACCCCGAACCACCAGAAGTTGATATTCACAAAATCATTGACTAAGACAGAAAATTTAATGTCACGCAGGGAAAACGCAAAGATGGCGATTCCCAACAGAAACATTAAGGCTAAAACCCATTTATTTCGTCGTGACATCCCTTACCCCTCTTTTGCTTGTTGCGTGTAGAACGCCCGCCAAATAGTCGTGAGGTGTTCTTCGGAGTAACGGTCAGCCGCGGCCAGGCTCTTTTGCCGCAAATCGGCCAGTGCAGCGGGATCATGCGGTAAACGCTGCAGTTGCGCGTTCATTTCCGCATAATCCTTCGCCGGTTGGTAGTCGCCCGCGATAATCGCCTGGTACAAGTCGAGGTCCCGTAACAAGACCGGTGTCCCGGTACTGAAGGCCTCAAGCACAGACATGGGGAACAACTCGTTAAATGACGGCAGTAAAAACAGGTCCGCCAGATCATAATAGTCCACCAACTTATCGCGGTCCACGATGCCCGGGAAGCTCAAATTAGCCGGCGGATCATCGACGACCTTCTTGAGCTCAGCATACCCATCCGTCATCCGACCAAAAGAGAAGCCCCCGGCCCAAATAAATTGCAGGTCCGGGTTATTACGGGCTAATTTGATGAAGTCAAACAACCCCTTGCGCTCCTGAATCTGACCGATGCCCAAAATGGTGAAGCGTTGCGGATCGTAGTGATACTGCTGGCGCAACGCTAGTTTTTGGTCGGCATCGACCGGATAGAACTCCTGGCGGCTCACGAAGTTCGGGATATACGTGACCTTGTCTTCCGGAATGCCCGCCGCCACTAATTTGGGAATAAAGGTCGGGTTGACCACCACGATGTGATCCATTCGCTTATAAAAGGCAATGACGTACTTGTAAAAAATAGCCCGGAACGGTTGCGGAATCTTCAGACTCCCCTCCAAGGTCTCCGGTAAAAAGTGGACGTAACCAATCTTGCGGCCACGATGGGGCAAGAACGTTGACAGGTAATAGGAAAAGTTGATCGTATGGTAATGGGTCAAGTCGACCCGGCGATAACTGTTCACGGACACGTCAAATTCTTGGTCCAACCGCGTGGCCAACAGATTCATGAGTTCGTTGTAGGCACTCCCCACGCCCTGACCCTTCACGGAATCAGCCGCAGAAAACATGTTGATTTTTAGCATCCAATAACTCCTCTAATCACTAAAGTCTGGGGTATCCTCGTGCGACTGTTCGTAGCTCGCTTGGGCATCCTGATAAAATTCAATGATGTGCCGGCCAAAGGTATCCGCGGAAATCTCCGCGAGCTTTTGGGCCAGTAAATCAGGATCCTGCTCTTCATCCCCATGGAGCAGGTAGTCCACGACGTTGGTCACCATTTCATCTTGGGTCGTGAACGTGACCCCCAGCGTCCGGCTCGACAGTAATTCGTCGGTATACGGACTGGTCATGACCACGATCTTCGTACCGGCCGCCATCGCTTCGATGTAGGTCAGCCCCTGCGACTCGGAATCCGAAGACGACAGAAAGACGTTGGCCATGTGGTAGTAGCGGAACACGTCATCGTTGTTCACTTCACCGGTAAAGGTAATGTGATCGTTGTACCCCGAAGCCTGGGCTTGCGCTTCCAGGTCTTCTTTGGCCGGCCCATCTCCCACGATCAGCAGTTGGGCGTTCGGCACCTGTTCCAAAATGCGGCCCAGGCCCGTGATGCTGGCCTTGATATTTTTCTCATAAGCCAAGCGACTCAGCGACAAGATGACTGGTGTATCCGGCGCATAACCCAATTGCCGGCGTAAATTAGCCGTGTCGGGCTGCTCGTATTGATGCAGGTTGACCCCGGTCGGAATCACGCGGATCGGCGCCTTGACACCGTAATCCGTCAAGGTCGTCAAGACCCGGTCACTGGGTGCCACGACACCCGTTAGGTGGTAACAAAACGCCAGTGTTCCCTGTTTAACGTGAACGGGCTTCAGAATCTTCCCATTAGCCACGTAATGCAAATAATCTTCATACATCGTGTGGTACGTATGTAGACACGGAATCTCCAGATTGCGCGCCACAAATTTGCCGATCCAGCCCATCGAAAATTCCGTCTGGGTATGGACTACGTCAAGATTCAGTTCCTTTGCAATCTGATAAGCCTGAAACAACCCCCGAACCGCGATTCGACGGTCCGTAAACGATACGAACGGAATACTTGAGAAGCGAAAGACATTGCGCTCGTACACGTTCTTCTCCACGTGTGGATCAGTGGTCGTGAAAATGTAGACTTGGTGCCCCTGTTTTTCCAATTGATCTCGCAACGTCTTAATGGAAGTCGCAACCCCACTCACTTGAGGGAAATAGGTATCCGTAAATATGCCAATGTTCATTGCCAATCCCCCTTGCGTCTTGTGTTTTGGCTAAATAGTTAGGTACTACGCATTTTACAATCATCATAATTATATGGGTTTGCCTAGGTGATTGCAAACGTCAGCGGTAGTTGCTGTCAAATTAATTCTTGCACATTACAGCCACGGTTGATGGTGCTGGCCGCCTTGCCGTTCGCCAAATTTGGACCGTGACGCTGTGGGAAGGACCGGTCGAAGCCAAAGTGCGGTCTTCAACCTCGCTTCGAGCCGAAAGCCACGTCTCGAAGACGCCCGTTTCCAAGTAGATCACTTGAAAACGCCCACGGCTGAGTCCAAATTTAGCTCACTCACGGCTACGTGACAGGTTGTCCACTAATGTGGATGAACGTTGCCATTTCAGCGATTTTTCTGTTAATTTTGTGGTTAACCACCGACGTAACCGGAGGCAGTCAGAGGTGTAGGTTGCTGTGACGCCGGCGAATCGCTCCATAGGCCGCCGACGTTTCCCATAGCTACCGGAATCTCTGACAGCCGCAGGTGGTGGGCGTGGACTAATTTCATGTTCACAATCCTTGTCAGCTGAGTATTATCAAGTGCTTTTGTACTTGCAACCTTTAGTTACGATCCGGCCCGCCTAACGTTTGCCAAATATGGACTGGAATGCGGTGGGCGGACCGGACCGAGCCTGAGAAGCGGTCTCGGCCTCGCTTTGAGCCGAAAAATCACGTCTCAAAGACGCCAGTTCCCTAAACGGTAAAACCCCACCGTTAAGGGAACTCCCACGGCTGAATCCATATTTGACGAACTCTCGGCTACGATGGTGGTTATCAGCAGCAATTGGCCACTCACATCTGCCCACTGTAGTTATGTCAGTTTAACACACTGGCACTGTCCAGACTTTGTTTTGTCACAATCAGCCAAATCGTCGTGCGACTCAAAGACATCCTCCCCTGGAACTATCACATAAACACGATGATTCCTGCATACGCACTGGTTCTCTCGACTAATGGAACCCTAGCTTAACCAGACGTCCCTTTCCTAGCCACTAAAAAATGAGTTTGGGATAAAGCACCCAAACTCATTGGTATTTCCGAACTTATATTGCCGAAACCTGGGCCAAAAGGCACTGGTTCCACTCTTCATTCATCTCAATCTGTTTGATTCAATACATCAGGCACCGCCGCTTGGACCATCGTGACGACCTCCTGGCTGGTGCTGGCTGAGTTTAAGACCGTCTCGACTAAGGATTGGAGCTCCTTGGCGTCCAACTGACTGATCAGCTGGCGCGTCTTTAAGATCGACCCCGCACCCATTGAAAACTCGTCTAGCCCCATCCCCAATAACAGGGGTACCGCAATGGGATCGCCGGCCATCTCGCCACACATCGCCACGGGAATGCCCGCCGCGTGGCCCGCCGTCACGATCCGGTCCACCAACCGCAAAATTGCGGGATGGTATGGCTGGTACAGGTAGGCCACGTCTTGGTTCGTCCGGTCTGCCGCCATGGTGTAGCCGATCAGGTCGTTGGTCCCAATGCTCATGAAGTCGACCTCCTGAGCAAAGCGATCCGCGAGCATGGCCGCTGCCGGAACCTCGACCATCATGCCGACCTGGACCTTGCCCATCGGCACCTTGGCCGTGGTCAGCCGGGAGCGTTCGTCATCATAGATGGCCTTGGCCTGCCGCAACTCGTCTAGCGTGGCAATCATGGGAAACATGATCCGCAAATTACCGTAGGCCGAGGCCCGCAGCAGTGCACGCAACTGGCTCCGAAAGACGTTTTGATGCGCCAAGCTCTGCCGAATCGCCCGTGCCCCTAAGAAGGGGTTGGCTTCTGGCTTTTGCTTCAGATACGGCAACGGCTTGTCGCCACCGATATCGAGCGTCCGAATCACAACCGGCCGCGGGGCCAAGGCCTGGACGACCTGGCGATAGGCCAGAAATTGTTCATCTTCCGTGGGGAGCTGTTCGCTGTCCATGTACAGAAATTCCGTGCGCATGAGCCCGATTGCTTCAGCCCCGTTCTTTAACACGTTCGGGATATCGTTAGCGGTACCGACATTGGCCGCCAGCAGCACGCCGACGCCATCTTGGCTGGTCGTCGTGTGGTGGCGTAACGTCGCGAGTCGTTGCATGTTTGCCGCGCGGTCCTGCATGGCCTGTTTAGCCGTTGCCAGTTCCGGCTTAGTCGGCTCACTAATGACACTGCCCCGCGTCCCATTGACGATGACCATGGTGCCATCCGTCAGATCAGCCGTCGCCGATTGCGTCCCCACGACTGCAGGAATGTTCAGTGACCGCGCCAAGATGGACGAATGCGAGGTACGCCCGCCTAAGTCCGTCACGAAGCCCAGGATGTACTTGGCATCCACTGAGACCGTGTCACTGGGAATCAGATCATGCGTGACCACGACGACGGGTTCCTTGAGCAATGCCAGATCCGGCAACTTCACGCCCAGCAAATGTGCCGTGACCCGCTTGGTAATGTCATGGAGGTCACTGACCCGCTCTTGCATGTACGCGTTTTGTTCCTTCAACCGGCCTTCGTAAATGTTGGCCACGCTCGCCAAGGCAACTTCGGCATTGATCCGCTCGGTTTTGATCTGTGTCTCAACGGCACCAATGAATTCTGGGTCCTGGAGCATCTCAATGTGGGCACTAAAAACCTGGGCACTATCAGCGCCCAGGTTTTTAGTTGCACGAGTTTTAATCGTCTCGACTTCTGAGACGGCTGCTTCAAGGGCCTGATGGAATCGATTTAATTCGTAATCAAGATTAGTGATTGACCGTCTTTTTGTGCGAAGGTCTGGTTCAACAAACCGGTATACCCGGCCGCAAGCCACCCCATCACTGGCGGCAATTCCCTTGAGCATCGCTCTCATTAGTCAGATAAACCCTCTTTTTTCAACGTTTCAGCCACTGCCTTCATGGCATCTGCTTCGTCGTCGCCGTCAGTCGTGATGGTGATGCTGGCGTTTTGGCCAACACCTAAGGACATAACGCCCATGATGGACTTCAAGTTAACGGACTTGTCTTGGTACTGCAAGCTAACTTCTGAGTTGAACTTGCTAGCAGCTTGAACTAATAACGTCGCTGGACGGGCGTGGATACCAGTTTCTGCAGTGACACGAAATTCGCGTTTTTCCATAATTGATCGATCTCCTTTAAGCTTAGGTTGATTTCTTAATCTAACGTGACTCACCCTGACCTTGCGCATGGGCCAAACAACCATTTGGTGAGTTACGCCTACCTTCTAAGAATATCAATCTCGCCTGCAAATTACAAGCATTCATGAACCGCTTACATCAAATAATCATGATTCAGCCTCATTTTGGGCATCGTCGTCATAACGATAGATGAGCTTACCACCCTTGTGGGCCTGACCCACCACCCGTTTCCGTGTTTCAAAGGCCATGAACGCTTTTTGAAACGCTGGAAATTCTTCTGGTGTGACTTCAAATTCATCTAATTTCTTATCTTTCAGCTGATTCATCAGATCAGTAAAATCTTTTGCCAAAGTTTTATTCCTCCTCTTTAAGGTGAGTTGTTTGGGGGGTATCCCAACAGGTGCTCACCAGGCTGAGACTAACAGTATACCCGGAATTGCCGGGACACACCACTTTTTTATCTGTTGCCGAAACGCCGTTAGTAAGGTCGCCAACCCTTAAACCATTCAGCACCAACGCTAATCATTTTCGAATCTTAGCATGGTGCTGAAGGCTTGGTCAGACGCGATTTCCCCCCTACCATTCTAGTCTAGCACGCACTCTACCATCCAGGTAGTCAACGCCTCAGAATATACCCCGTTTTTAAAGATTTGGCCGTTTTCAAGTAGTGATTTTAGCATTCTACCTAGGAGAGTGCTAGAATGAAAATGTTCGCTGGAGATACCCCATTTTGCACCGCTTGTGCCCCGAAACAAATTACTTGCACGGGGACGTGAACGCGGTATAATGTGGTCAATGGTCAAGAAAGGTCAAACCCTTTTGAACGGACCTGCGTGGGTGTTTCCCACGAGAATTCCAGGCAAGAAAGGAGACGACAAGATGCTATGTCAAAATTGCCACCGCAATGAAGCAACGATTCACCTGTACATGAGTGTGAACGGGCAGCGGCAACAAGTTGACCTATGCCAAAATTGTTACCAACTGCTTAAGCAGCAACAAAACGATTCTGGAAATGGAGGTGGCCGTATGGCACAAGATCCATTCGGCTTTGGCAACCTGGATGATATTTTCCGGGCAATGCAAGGCGGCAACAGCAACGATCAAGCTGACTACCGGCAATCCGGTGCCCAATCTGGTCAACCGACCCAACCGACCGGCAACAACGGGGGTAAGGGCAATGGCCTACTCAGTCAGTACGGCTTGAACCTGACCCAGCTGGCGAAGGATGGTAAGGTTGATCCCGTCATTGGTCGGGACAAGGAGACGGCTCAAGTCATCGAAATTCTCAATCGCCGGACCAAGAACAACCCCGTGTTGATCGGGGAAGCCGGTGTTGGGAAGACGGCCGTCATCGAAGGCCTTGCGGAACGCATTGTTGAAGGCAACGTTCCTGAAAAATTAGCCAATAAGCAAATCATTCGGTTGGACGTGGTGTCACTGGTTCAAGGAACCGGGATCCGCGGTCAATTTGAACAACGGATGCAACAATTGATGAAGGAAGTCCAGAGCAATCCGGACATCATCCTCTTTATTGACGAAATCCATGAAATCATGGGTGCCGGCAACGCTGAAGGTGGCATGGACGCGGGTAACGTCTTGAAACCAGCCTTGGCACGGGGAGACTTCCAACTCATCGGGGCTACGACTTTAAATGAATACAGAGATATTGAAAAGGACCAAGCCCTGGCACGGCGGTTCCAACCCGTTACGGTCAACGAACCGAGTGCTGATGAAGCCGTCAAGATTTTACAAGGCATCCAAAAGAAGTATGAAGATTACCACCACGTTCACTACACGGACGATGCCATTGAGGCTGCCGTTCGCCTGTCTGACCGTTACATCCAAGACCGCTTCTTACCCGACAAGGCCATTGACCTGTTGGATGAAGCCGGTTCACGGAAGAACTTAACGATCAACGTGGCTGACCCGAAGGCCATTGACGAAAAGATCAAGGGTGCTGAGGAGCAGAAGCAGGCCGCTTTGAAGCAGGAAGACTACGAAAAAGCCGCCTACTACCGTGATCAGGTCAACAAGTTAGAAAAGTCCAAGGAGACCGCCATGAACGCCGAACAAGATCAATCGGCCACGGTCACCGTTAAGGACATGCAAGACATCGTTGAAGAAAAGACGTCGATTCCAGTTGGCGAGCTGGCAGCTAAGGAACAACATCAGCTGCAAAGCCTCCCCGCTGATTTGGAAAAGCACGTCATCGGCCAAAACGAAGCCGTCGACAAGGTTGCGCGGGCCATTCGCCGGAACCGTATCGGGTTGAACGGCACGGGTCGGCCAATCGGGTCCTTCCTCTTCGTGGGACCAACTGGTGTTGGGAAGACGGAATTAGCCAAGCAATTGGCCAATGAACTCTTCGGCTCCCAAGAGGCCATGATTCGCTTTGACATGTCAGAATACATGGAACCACATTCCATTTCTAAGTTGATCGGGTCACCACCTGGCTACGTCGGCTATGAAGAAGCTGGCCAATTGACGGAACAAGTCCGTCGCCACCCGTACACCTTGATTCTGCTGGACGAAATTGAAAAGGCCCACCCCGACGTCATGAACATGTTCTTACAAATTCTTGACGACGGTCGCTTGACCGATTCTCAAGGCCGGACAGTTTCCTTCAAGGATACCCTGATCATCATGACCAGTAACGCCGGGACCGGTGACGCTGAAGCCAATGTTGGGTTCGGTGCTGCCGCTGAAGGCAAGACCCACTCTGTTCTGGGCAACCTGACCAACTACTTCAAGCCAGAATTTTTGAACCGGTTTGACGATATCATCGAGTTCAATTCCTTGAGCAAGGAAAACTTGATGCACATCGTTGACTTAATGATTGGTGACGTCAACAATATGTTGGCTGGTCAAGGCCTGCACATTCACGTCACTGAACCAGTTGAGGAACAGCTTGTGACTAAAGGGTATAACCCAGCTATGGGTGCTCGTCCATTGCGGCGAGTCATCCAAGAAGAAATTGAAGATCGGATTGCGGACTTCTACCTTGATCACGCGGACGTTAAGAACCTCGTGGCCAAGATTGAAGACGGCAAGATCGTCTTAGCTGCCGACACCGAAGCCAACAAGGCTGACACGGCGGAATCTAAGGCTGATACCGATAAGCAGTAACTTGATTAAACGACAGTTGCCTCCGGGTGGCTGTCGTTTTTTTGGTTTGACCGCAACATTGGACGGTTCTGGCCGCCTTACCGTCCGTTAGATATGAGTCGGAACGCGGTGGGCGGGCGGACGGACCGAGCCAAGGAACGGTCTCGGCCCTCGCCTTTGAGCCGAAGAACGCATCTCAAAGACGCCAGGATTCTAAGTGGCATCAGGTCATGCCGCTTAGAATCCTCCCACGGCTGAACTCATATCTAACGAACTCTCGGCTACGATGGTTTTTACAGACGATACTCGGTCCTACCTATCCAACCATTTCCACTCGCTTAATCTATCGCAATCAGCCGTACTTGACTAACTTACCGGTACGTTTGGTCAAGCGGTGATTAGGCCCCTCACGTCATGTAGAGACCTGTTTTCCGGATTTTTTAACGCGTTATGGAAGCGTTTTGCAATTAGGGTCTGCAATCCAGTCGGAGAATGCGGTATACTGGTTTTAACGAAACTTCTGGAGGTGAACGGACATGGCTTTTTTTGACTGGTTACGGCGGGCAATCGCGCCGACCCGACCGCCTAAACGGCGACCACGACACGCACAACACCGGCTCACCCCCACCCCCGCGGTGCCTGAGCCAGTGACCCCAGCCGTCTCCACACCGGCCACGCCCCTGCCGCCTGCACAACCGGCGCTCCCGTTACCACAGGCTACGACGGCTCAGACTAGTGAAACGCAGCCGACCGCCACGCTAGTCGTTCGGCTGGTCGATACGCAAAATCGGCCGCTTCAGCCCGCCTTGGTGCTGACCGGGCGGTTACATCACTCGGTCAATTTCCGCTTCCCAGAAATTGCGGGCTACGCCTTACAGGACGTTCACGGCTTCACCCAGACGTACCTCAGCGAATACGGTCTGACCACATTGGTCTATGTCCGGCACTGGGGACAGCCCATCATCAGCTATTTGGTCGACTACGATACGGGGCGCCTCTTACAGTTGCCAGGGATTCTACGCGGCCGCTTGGGAACGCCCTTTTCCCTGACGCCCCCGACTGTTCCCAACTACCATATTTTCCAGGCACAGGGTAATCAACGCGGCCGTTTTGCCGAACAACCCGGGCAAGTGGTCTACTACTACCGGCGTGATTCCTGGCAAACGGTTCAGCGGGTTCATCAATTTGTCTTCTTACAGGCCGATCATCAGGTCTACGATGAGCCCAACGGTCAGGCTTACGGCTACCAATTTCCAACAGACTCGCTGTGGCGGCTCTTCATGATCATCACTTTGACCAGCGGTGAAGTCTGGTACAATCTCGGTGGCGAACAGTGGCTTCGCGCCCAGGATACCGTCCGTCGCGACCACCAGTTCATCGACCTTCATCTGCCTGCGCCGGACAAATGGCACCCGCAGAAATTTGAACGCATGGGGACCGTTGATTACGTGCCGGGTGAGGCCGTATCCATTTACCACGAGCCATACGGTGAAACGGCCGGTCAACTCCGGCACGGTGAGGCGCTGGACATTCGCGGTCGCGTGGTCGATGATCAACAGCTGGTCTGGTACCAAATCGGCCCAGACGCCTATATCAACGCGCGCTACGTCCGGCTTGCTAAAATTGAGTATGCTTAGGTGAAAATCGGTTAGAACCTGTTAAGATTAGTCGTTTACAGCTTCATAGTGGGAAATGGCCGCCTACCGTCCACCAAATATGGGTTGGAACGCTGTGGGCGGACCGGACCGAGCCTGAGAAGCGGTCTCGGCCTCGCTTTGAGCCGAAAAACACGTCTCAAAGACGCCAGTTTCCTAAGCGGCATGAACCGCGCCGCTAAGGAAACTCCCACGGCTGAACCCATATTTGACGGACTCTCGGCTACATGAGTGATTAACTACCAATTGCCAACTTAGCCCCTGGCAGCAGTTAACCTATCGACTAACTCCCAGCCAATACAATGTCATTGACAGACGTCAACTTGCCGGAGGCAGCCAGGGTGGAGCCAGCTGTGTCGACGGTGTTGGCTGAGGTTTTTTCTCAGCCTACAGCGTGGGACGACTTGGAAGACTGGTGGGCTTGGCCAGACTTCCAAGCGAACCGGAAGACCGCTTCTCAGGCTGGAGGTGTTCCCCAGAGCAGGCGGAACCCTGGCTGCCGCAGGCTCCTATTTTCACCAATCTCATGGACAAAACATTGTCGGTCCGGGAATCAACTCGCTAAATCTACTTTCAAACTTTATTTATGCCCAAGCAAAACCGGGTATCAGCAACGAATCAGTCGCTGATACCCGGTTTTTTCGTGGTTATTTGCTGGCGGTACTACTGTCATCATGCATGAATTTCGCCAGCTTCATTTTTTCCGTACAGGTCGCTGCCCTAGTCAATTTCAGCTACCCAAGTTGTCTTGCCTCGCCGTTGCCAGCGTTTGGCAATTTCCAAGACCAGCGTTGGCACGAACATCGCTGGAATCACGATCAGCCAAGCCACAAGTGGCAGGCTCACGAGGCCGAACATCCCCTGCAGGCCAGGAACCGTCGCGATGGCGATCACCAAGGCAATAGCCAAGAGCATGGCCCCGTTTAACACCGGATTGCGGCGTAGGCTCTGGCGCGTCACCGGCTGGCGGTCCTTGATGGCGTAGATGTCGATCATCGACCCCACTGCTAGAACCAAGAAGACCATCGTCATCCCCAGCGTTGCTTGTCCAGCGGATAGGCCAAAGCGACTAATCGCGTAGATGCCCAGCGTAAGGAAGGTAAACGTCACGGCTCGCGTCGCCATTCGGCTACCCAGCCCCCGGGCAAACAGACTCTCGTCGTTGGCCACCGGTGGCTGTTCCATCGCTTCCTTTTCGCCCGGCTCACGGGAAATGTAGAAGCCAGGAATCCCATCGGCCAATACGTTGATCAACAGGAGCTGCTCCGCCAGTAACGGGGCGCCCCAGCCCATCAGAACGGCGCCAACCATCAGGAAGATCTGGGCGAAGTTGACCCCCACCAGAAATTCCACGGCCTTCAGGATGTTTTGGTACACGGTCCGGCCTTCTCTGACTGCCGCGATGATCGTCGCAAAATTGTCATCCGTCAAGACCATGTCCGCCGCACCTTTGGAGACCTCCGTCCCCGTGATTCCCATCGCGATGCCGACGTCGGCCGCTTTCAGCGCGGGGGCATCATTGACCCCATCACCCGTCATGGCCACCGTCTTGCCAGCCCGTTGCCAGGCCTGAACGATGCGAATCTTATCGGTCGGTGAGACCCGCGCGTAAACGGCAATGTCGGCGATCTGTGCGTCCAGCTCGGCGTCCGTTAGCGTTTGGAGTTCGTTACCGGACATCACCAGTTGCCCAGGCGTCAGTAACCCAATTTCTTTGGCAATGGCCTCGGCCGTCACCATGTGGTCCCCCGTGATCATCACGGGTTTGATACCGGCCCGCTTCGCTTCACGAATCGCCGGAATCACTTCTGGCCGCGGTGGATCGATAATACCGACCAGCCCGGCAAACGTCAGACCCTGCGTCAGTTCTGCCCAGTCATGCGTCTGTGTCGCCGGCATTACCCGGTATCCCACGGACAAGACCCGTAGCGCCTGCTGCCCAAAACTGTCATGCATGGCCTGCGCCTGAGCCAGTTGGCCAGGTTGCCAGGCAATCGGTAGGCGGTCAAAGGCCCCCTTGACGATGACCAACTGCTGGCCATCCGCCAAACGATGAATCGTTGCCATCGTTTTCTTCGTGGAGTCAAATGGGTCTTCGGCGAGTCGGGGCGCGCGTTTTTCAAATTGTTGCCGGCTCCGGTCATGCCGTGCTAACCAGCGAACGATAGCCAGTTCCGTAGGGTCGCCCATCGTTTCTTCTTGCCCGTTGACCGTCTGGATCTCTGCGTTCGTGGCCAAGCCCAGGTACCGCATCAATTTTTCACCAGCCGGCGACAGGTCTTCTGCCGCCAGCGCGTTTTGCGTGTTGGGCGTCCAGTAGCGGGTAATGGTCATCTGATTTTGCGTCAGCGTCCCCGTCTTGTCGGAGGCGATCACGTCGACGCCACCAATCGTTTCGACGGCGTTGACCCGCCGCATGATGGCGTTGCGTTTGGCCATACGCTTGACTCCGTGCGCCAGGCTGATCGTCACGATAATCGGTAACGTTTCCGGCACGGCCGCCACCGCCAGGGAAATCCCAATCATCAAGCTATCCGCCAAGCCTTGATTTTGCATCCAAATGCTGAGGGCAAAGATCACCAGGCCGCCTAGTACGGCAAAGGCTGTCAACCAGCCCGATAGCCGGTTCAGCCGGCCTTGAAGTGGCGTGGCCCGTTTCTTAGTCTTGTTCAACAAGCCCGCAATCTGGCCCAGCTCCGTCGCCATCCCGGTCGTGACGACCTGAACGATGGCCGTCCCCGCCGTGACCGCTGTCCCGGAGAAGACTTGTTGGGCTTCTGTCGCCGCAGTGGGATCCGTCAATTTCTCCTTAGCAACGGGCACACTTTCTCCCGTCAATACGGCTTCGTCGACGGCTAAATTGGTGCTCTGGAGCACGACACCATCGGCCGGTACTTGGTCCCCAGCTTTTAAGAGCACCAGGTCCCCCGGCACCACATCTTTGGCCTGTAGGGTCTGGGCGATGTCGTCACGGCGCACGGTCGTGGTCGGTAGACTCATGGACTGCAGGGCCGCCAACGCCTTTTCCGCGGAGGCTTCTTGGTACAACCCAATTAGGACATTGATAATCAAAATGGACCCGATCACGATTGTCTTGGTCCAACCGCCACCTTGGAACAGGGCCATGTAACTGGCCAGTCCCACCGCAAATAGTAAGACCAATGAGGACACATCACTCAAGTGGCGAGCAACTTGTCGCCACAATGCGGGTTTCTTCGCGGCCACCAGTTGGTTCGGGCCAGTCTGTGCCAGCCGTTCTTGTGCCTGAGCCGCTGTCAGCCCCTGTTGGGCCGTTAACTGAATTTTCGTCATCTCTTTTCTCTTCATAATTTAATCCTCCGTTATATAAATGAATCATCGTGTTGATTACTATAATCTTATTATTACGAAAAGTTTTGTGCAGACTTAGGCCAATTTGTGAAGATTTCTGGAGACTTCAGGTTGCCCTAAATCTGTCCAAACTGAAGATTGCAAGACAAAAGCCGGCCAGAGTCGTCGTCACCATGCAGTTCATGACGTTAAAATTAGTCATTTACAGCTTCGTAGTAGAAACTGGCCGCCTACCGTCCGCCAAATATGGGTCGGAACGCGGTGGGCGGACCGACAGACCTCTTCCCAAGCTGGCAATATTCCTCAGAACAGTTGGAACCTTGGCTGACGCAGGCTCCTGATTTCACTAATTTTAGTGGACAGAACACTGTCGTTCTGGGAATCAACGCGTTAAGTCTACTTTCAATCTTTAGCTGACCAAATCAAAAAGCGCTACCGATCAGCCTTGCTGGCTACGGTAGCGCTAAATCTTTATTTACGACTGATTGTGCTGGCCACCTTACCGTTACGAGTTTCAGGTTGCTAACATATACAAGAGTATCCCAATAGCAGTCCCAGCAGCACGACTGACTTCATCATGGGGCCAACATGTTGTCTGGCCAACCACCACCGTAGCCGTGAGTTCGCTAGATATGAGTTCAGCCGTGGGAGTTTTCTTAGCGGTGGGCTTTACCGGTTAGAAAACTGACAACTCGGAGACGCGGGTTACCGGCTCCGAGTTGAGGGGCGAGACCGCTTTTTGGCTCGACCCGGCGCCCACAGCGTTCCGACTCATATCTAGCGAACGGTAAGGCGGACAGCCCCTCACCAGTTTAAGACTACAGGTTCTTATCCATGTTGAAGGTCAGGTGCGACAGCGTCAGGCCCTTTTCAATCAGGTCGTTGGTCAGCTGCGTGGTGACCTTGCGCATGTCAGCGGCGACCTGGTGGTTTTGCGCCGTCAAGAAGGCCGTCAGTTCATCGCCTGACAATGACTTAGCTTGTTCCAAGGTCGTTGCCACGTGCGCGCGCAGACTCTGCTTAGCGGCCGTGATGTAGTCCGTATCCTGTTCAATGAACTGAACGTAGTGAGATTCCACGATCATCGACAGCTTGCGGTACATCCAGTAAGCACTGACGTCGTCCAAATGAACCGGCGTTTGGCTGTACGATGGGTCCGTATCCGTGGCGTTGGCAAAGAATGGCACGTAAGGACTGAAGGCCGGGACCCCGAAGTTCAACCAGAAAATGGCAGAACTTTCGGCGGGCACGTCGTTGCGTAATTGCAGGACGTGAGAATTTTGCGTCCGGTTCATGGCAATCGGCCGGAATTTAAACTTATCTTCGTCATCCCCAGGGCCCAGCGGATCGTACTTGGTCTCGTTATAGTGGGAACTCAAAATATATTCGACGTCTTCCACGCTGATCTTGTGACTGGTCCGGCAAATGAATGGCAGGTCGCTGGATTGCGGGTCCTGTTCGATTTCCGGGTTGAGCACGTGCTGACCAAACCAGACCCGTGGCGTGTTGTAGTGCCGGTCTTTTTCGTTGTCGGTCCCAAAGATGTGGCGGAAGTTCCAGCCGTCTTGGTCAGGGTTCAAATGGTTATCGGCCACGAAGGCTTGAATCCCCTCGGAATACATGAAGTTGTCGGGATCATCGAAGCTGACCTGTTGGATGGCCACTTGGTTAGCGGTCACCGCGTAGGCGTCATCGGGAATGCGCTGTGCGACCCAGTGATGGCCGGTCACGATTTCCATGTACCAGACCTCATCGTGATCGGAGAAGAGCACGCCGTTACCTTCTGGTGAACCGTATTGCTTGATCAAATTGCCCAGGTAGCGCACGCCATCACGAGCCGAGTTGATGTACGGTAAAACCATGGTCTGCAGTGAATCTTCCGCTAACCCATTTTCAACCAACGGGTCCAAGGCCAGTGGTGCGGGGTTACCGTAAACACTTTCGGTGGCACTCATTGCCACGTTCTTTTCGTTAAAGCCGCTTTCGGCGTAGACCCCTTCCTTGTCGACTTCCACGTTAGGCGTTGCTAAGTAGCGGTAGCCATCGCTCGGAATTGGCGCCGTGAAGCCGTTTTGGTTGGAGACCCAAGTACGCTTAGGTTGATCATGCTCAGCTGGGTGCACGTAAAAGCGTTGCGGAGTCAGCGGTAAGAAGGTGTCATCGTTTCTGGCGATGAGCGTGGAGCCATCGACCGTGGCGTCCTTGCCGACTAAAACGGACGTACAAGCCGAGAGATGCTTTGCGAATTTCATAATTAGTGGTCACTCCTTATTTTTTCTACGAATCATATTTTACCGCTTTTCCCAGCGCAAGACTAGCTTCGGCCTTAACCCGTGATAATGACAAAATGGTAACACTTTCAAAAAAGTGTTGACATTTAGAACAGATTGTCTAAAATAGAGTTGTATTCAATTGATAGGGATTTCACATAGACTAGCTTGTGAAGTACCCTTCAAAAAATCTTGTTTTGGGAGGCACCATCATGAAAGTCACAGTTGTTGGTTGTACACACGCAGGCACCTTTGCCATTAAGCAGATCTTAGCAGAACATCCAGACGCAGAAGTCACCGTTTACGAGAAGAACGATAACATCTCCTTCCTGTCATGTGGAATTGCTTTGTACCTCGGTGGAAAGGTTGCGGACCCCCAAGGTTTATTCTATTCCAGTCCTGAAGAACTCAAGAGTCTCGGCGCCAATGTTCAAATGAACCACAACGTGTTGAATATCGACCCTGACCAAAAGACAGTGACCGTTGAGAATATGAACACCCATGAACAAACAACGGCCGACTACGACAAGCTGGTCATGACCTCTGGTTCTTGGCCAATCGTACCCAAGATTCCGGGCATTGACGGCGACCACGTCAAGCTTTGCAAGAACTGGAACCACGCGCAAACGTTGATTGAAGACGCCAAATCAGCTAAGCACATCACCGTTATTGGTGCTGGCTATATTGGTGCCGAACTGGCTGAAGCCTACTCCACGACCGGCCATGATGTCACGCTGATCGACGCCATGGACCGCGTGATGCCCAAGTACTTTGATTCAGAATTCACGGACGTGATCGAACAAGACTACCGCGACAACAATGTCCAATTGGCCTTGGGCGAAACGGTTCAAAGCTTTACTGACACCGGTGATGGCGTAACCATCAAGACGGACAAGGGTAGTTACGACACGAATCTGGCCATCTTGTGCATTGGCTTCCGGCCAAACACGGGTCTCTTAAAGGGCAAGGTCGATATGGCCAAGAACGGCGCCATCATTACCGATGACTACATGCGTTCTTCTAACCCAGACATCTTCGCTGCCGGCGATAGTGCTGCGGTTCACTACAACCCAACGCACCAAAACGCCTACATTCCTTTGGCCACTAACGCGGTTCGCCAAGGCATCCTGGTCGGCAAGAACCTGGTCAAGCCAACCGTTAAGTACATGGGGACACAATCTTCTTCTGGCTTAGCCCTGTACGACCGGACCATCGTTTCCACCGGGTTGACGTTAGCTGCTGCCAAACAACAAGGCATCAACGCCGAACAAGTTATCGTCAAGGACAACTACCGGCCAGAATTCATGCCAACGACGGAACCCGTCTTGATGTCTCTGGTCTTTGACCCAGACAGTCGGCGGATCTTGGGTGGCGCCTTGATGAGTCGCTACGACGTCTCCCAATCAGCCAACACCCTTTCCGTTTGCATCCAAAACGAAAACACCATCGATGACTTGGCAATGGTCGACATGCTCTTCCAGCCAAACTTCGACCGGCCATTCAACTACCTGAACATCTTGGCACAAGCCGCTCAAGAAAAAGTGGCTAAGTTCCAACCCGCTGAGTAAGCCAATCATCAGTTAACTTAATCAACACCAAAAAGGTTGTGCGCATTCATTTGAGAACGCTGCACAACCTTTTTATCTGCACTCACGGGACATCGTTCAACAGCCACGTCACCGTACTGGCATACTTGCCGGACAGGGCCGCACTATTGACTTCGAGCAGTAAGCCGCTCTCTTCATCCCAGTCATCGACCACATTGGTGACCACGTCGGCGTCCGCGGCCTCCCCCTGGCTGATGGTGATGGGCGTGGTGCCAATCGGCGTGCGGTCGTCACCGTCATAATAACTCAGTGTCCCCGCCAGCGCCTGACCGTCTTGATTGATAAACGGCGTGCTGGTGACCTGCAGCGACCATTTGGCCCCGGCCTCACGGGTATCCAAAATGTCGACCTGCCAGTCCAGCGTGCGTTTGACCCGCTGGTGCGTGCCGGTCAGGGTCGTATCCGCAAAGGAGCTCTTATCCGCAACCGTCTGGAACACCAGTTGCCGGCTGACCGTAATGGTAAATTTCACCGTGTTAGACACGTTGCCGTACGGGTCTGAGACGGTGGTCAGCAATGTGTTCTGGCCGCTCTGCAAGTCACCCGCCGCCACGGTCACGTTGAAGCGACCACTGGACGGGTCATCGCCGGCGGTCATTTGTACGTCCGGACGCTTTTTTCCGTTCAGCGTGGTGTGGACCGTCATGTCCGGGTTGGTCAGGTCAACGCCCTCGGGCACCACGACCAGACCCTTCATGACCGCGTCTTCGTTGGCTTCAATCTGAACGCTACTCCCCGACAAGGAGGCCGCGTACAATTCCAGCGTCGGGTTCAGGGTGAACGCCGGCGTATCCGTTGTCACGACCCCGTTGACGGCACTGAAGGTACTGGCTACCGAGGCCACGGTGACCGGCGCCTTCAAATTGTTCGCCGTCCCCGTCAGACTGATGGTCGCGGTAGCATTGTCAGCGGACAGCGCCTGCGCGAGCTTGATTGTCACCTGGTTGTTCGTCAGCCCAGTCAGGTCGACGGTCGTCGTGGTGCCATCCGCAGCGGTAATCTTTCCCGCGTCAATCGTCAGCTGATCCGGAATCTGTAACTGGGCCTGCACCTCTTGCCAGTCTTGCTTGCCACTCAAGTATGCCAGGTCGTAATCCAATTGAATCGCATCCTGTCCCTTGATGCTGTCGCCATCGTGCACAACTTTGCCCATGGTGGTATCGGTCAGCGTCGCGGTCGCCTGCGCATCGACTAATCCTGGCACCTCTTCGACGACGACCAGGTTATTTTCGTAGCTGTCCCCGGTCGCTCCCGTGAAGCCCCATCGAACCTGACCCGTATGCTGCGGATCAATCTCGTCGAGGTCGAGCTTGGCCGTTTCTCGCAGACCCGTCTGCGCAGTCCCGGAAACCGGGTCCTTGTCATCAAAGGTGTACGTCATCTCCCGGGTATCCGCGTGCCAATCCAGGCTTAAATGGTGCCACGCCCCGTTGGCCAGCAACGTGTAGTCACCCTTCAACAGGCCAGCATGGGTCTGCGTCGCGTAGTAGCCAACACTGTAGAGCGGTAGCAGCGTGGTCGTCTTCACCATTTGGTAGCTACTCACCGCGGCCGGATAATTGTTGGCAATGTGTGGCCCAGCAATGCCGACGTCGAAGGAATCCGCGTCCCCAGCGTTGCCGTAGTTCGTCGAGGTGTTCAAATGCGTGTCAAATTCCAGCGCCCAACTATTTTGAATCGCCGTCGTCGCTAGCTTGTCGGGCGTTGTTTGCTTCTTATCCGTATCGACGCCCCAGACACCCAAGGTCTCGCCGGACACGTTCTTACCAAATTTTGGTGTGGCTGCTAAACCGCTTTCATCATTGTGCATCACAAATGCCATGCCGTCCGCGGCCTTCTTACCGGTGTTGCCGAAATACAACCACATTGAGGCCGACTGATCTTTCGTCAAATCAAAGACGTTATCTTCCGTCGACCACAGCGCACCGAATTGCTTCTTGCCGTTGTTCACCTTGGCCGCCTGCGTTCCCGTAATGGCGGGATTCGTGGTGCCGACCACCGCTGCCTGATTATTACTCGTGGTTCCCG
The DNA here is from genome assembly GCF_024718525.1 of Levilactobacillus yiduensis. NCBI lineage: Bacteria > Bacillati > Bacillota > Bacilli > Lactobacillales > Lactobacillaceae > Levilactobacillus > Levilactobacillus yiduensis. Next base: position 21,890 of record NZ_JAMXAZ010000023.1, on the reverse strand, counting down.
GCACAAAAATGTTATCAAGGGAAATACCCTGCGGCGCTGTCTTCAACGCTTGATCATAATCCGCATCCGCCTGCCCCACGGCGCTGCCAGTAAGCAACAGTCCCAGACCAATCAACCACCCTAACCAATTCTTTTGCTTCATCGCAACCGCTCCTCTCCGTCCCCAAACGGTTGTGGGACTTAATCTCTGTCTGCCATAGTCATTTCGTTTACAGTGTAACAGAAATCTTTTTTTGCCGATTGCCCGACGCAAATTTCGAAGCCTTCCCTTCGAAATCTGACTTCACGGGTTGTGTCTTGGAGGTTAGATGGCGTATCCTGGCCGCCTTACCGTCCACTCCCATTACTTTTGCCAAACCAGTGCCTACGGCTGCCAGGGGTTCCACCTGCTATGGGGGACGGCTCCAGCCCAGGCGCGGGCTTCCACCTCGCTTTGAAGCCTTGCACAACCCGCAAGTCTCCAAAGGCGCCCCACGCTGTAGGCTGAGAAAAGACCTCAGCCAACACCGTCGACACAGCTGGCTACACCCCTGGCCTCCTCCGGCAGTATTGATCACTCAGTTGTCATTGGTATAACCGGGGCCAATACCCGCGGTAACACACCGCGTGGGCTGGATCAGTGGACTTGACCAGCATCACCGTAGCCGAGAGTCCGCTAGATATGAGTTCAGCCGTGGGAGTTCCCTTAGCGGCACGGGTCACGCCGGTTAGGGAACTGGTAACTCGGAGACGCGGGCTGCCGGCTCCGAGTTAAGGGGCGAGACCGCTTCTTGGCTCGCCTCGGCACCCACCGCGTTCCAACTCATATCTAGTGGACGGTAAGGCGGCCAAGTTGGCACAATACCCACGACAAAAAACCGCCGCAACGGCTGTCTCTGGAGAGGCGCGTTGCGGCGGTTGGGTTGCGATTAAAGTTTAGCGGTCAGTTCAACATCAGGGTACTTGTCCTTGAACCAGCGTTCGGCGAAGTGGTTTTCAAACAAGAACAGTGGCTCGCCATGGTTGTCTTTGACCAGTAGGTTCCGGGATGAGGACATCCGTTCGTCCAGTTGGTCCGGGTTGATCCAGCGAGCAGTCTTCTTGCCCATAGGTTCCATGACAACTTCTGAGTTGTATTCGTTTTGCATCCGGAATTGGAAGACTTCGAACTGCAACTGACCCACAGCTCCTAAGATGTAGTCCCCCGTCGAATACGACGTGTACAGCTGAACGGCCCCTTCTTGGACCAGCTGATTGATGCCCTTGTGGAAGGACTTTTGCTTCATCACGTTTTTCGCCGAAACCCGGACAAAGAGTTCTGGCGTAAATTGTGGGAGCTTTTCAAATTTAATCTTGTTCTTTCCGGTATAAATGGCATCCCCGATTTGGAAATTCCCCGTATCATAGAGCCCGATAATGTCACCGGCCACGGCCGTTTCGACATTTTCTCGGGTATCGGCCATGAACTCCGTCACGTTGGACAGCCGCAGCTTCTTGCCCGTCCGTTCCTGCGTGACATCCATGCCCCGGTCAAATTCACCCGAACAGATTCGCACAAACGCGATCCGGTCCCGGTGATGTGGGTTCATGTTGGCTTGAATCTTGAAGACAAAACCAGAGAATTCTGGATCGGTCGGTGCCACGTCCGTATCTTCTTCGGTGTGGTGACTGGCTGGCTTCGGCGCGTACTCCAGGTACGTTTCCAAGAACGTTTTAACCCCAAAGTCGGCCAAGGCAGAGCCGAAGAAGACCGGCGTTTGATCCCCGCTGGCAATCTTGGCCTCGTCAAATTGGTTACCGGCTTCACCGATCAATTCCATGTTGTCCTTGGCGTCTTGGTACCAGCTATCCTCTTCCAAGGCATTGGGTTCGGCTAATTCACCATCTGCTTTTAATGGCAGGTATTGGTGTTTTTCGTCATCGGGCCGGAACAACGCCACACGTTGGTGGTAGCGGTCGTACAGGCCCTTCAATTCCTTACCCATCCCGATCGGCCAGTTCATTGGGTAGCCTTCGATGCCCAAGACATCTTCCAGCTCAGCAATCAGGTCCATTGGGTCGCGGCCATCCCGGTCCAACTTGTTCATGAAGGTAAAGATCGGAATGCCCCGCATCTTACAGATCTGGAATAGCTTCTTGGTCTGCGGTTCGATCCCTTTGGCAGAGTCGATGACCATGACCGCGGAGTCCACAGCCATCAGTGTCCGGTACGTATCTTCAGAGAAATCTTCGTGCCCAGGGGTATCCAAAATGTTGATGCGCTTGCCTTGGTAGTCAAATTGCATCACGGAACTGGTCACGGAGATGCCCCGCTTTTGTTCAATTTCCATCCAGTCAGACTTGGCAAAGTTGCCACTCTTCCGGGCCTTAACGGTACCGGCCTCGCGGACCACGCCCCCAAACAACAGCAGCTGTTCGGTAATCGTCGTCTTCCCGGCATCGGGGTGAGAGATGATGGCAAACGTCCGGCGTTTATCCACCGCTGACGCTAAAGTTTTTTCACTCATATTTTTTCCTCACAAAATTTTTTTAGTATTTAGAGTCTCATTTAAGTTTAAAGGTCACAGCTAGTAATTTTAACACATTTAGCAGGGAGTTGAAAGCTATCGGCCGGTGACAGACCGGGGGTACCTGGCCTCGACGTCCTTCCGCCAACCGCTCGTAACACCCACGCCAACTAGACAGTTCCGCCACCCCGTCATTGTTTCTAGACCTGGTTCGCTAGTCAACTGGATTTCGTGGTATGATTAGAGAATGAAGTTTATTTTAGAAACGGGTGAAATTATGTCGGCGTCTACAGAAGCCTTACTCATTGAAATCGTCTTTGGTGTCGGGGCCCTGGTGGTCCTGGGTGGCCTGGCTGGGCTGCTCATCGCGCGGACCAAGCACCAACCGTTGCGCCCCACTATGTCCGTGATTCTCTGCGGCGCGGGGCTAGCGGTGATTGCGCTCTTGCTCAACAATCTCTTGTTCAGGAGCTACGACCACGTCCAATTAAAAAAGAATCAATATTACGAGGTCACGAGTCTGACCACTAACATGAAACAATCCCTGGCCAGCAGCCGAACGGCCAATCAACCGATCAGTCCCCAGTCGAAAAAGGCTAGCAAGAATGTGACCTATCTGGTCAAAAACCTCAAGCAACCGTCCCGTGCACTGCGCTTGGCCAAGGACGCCCAGCACCAGCTCACCACGGTCAAGCGGCCAGATGTCAATTTGGTTCGTCACAATTACCGGCTGATCTTGCGCACCTACTTCAAGCAGGCCGGCATCACGACTGACCAGGTCGACCAGCTGACCACCCACGCTTACCGACAAGCCACCAGCTACCGTTAGTTCCGTCAGTGGTCTCCGGCGACATCATCGGACCTGGCCGCCTACCGTTACGTGAAACTCTAGGCTGGAACGCTGGGGGAGGACGGGCCGAGCCAAGGTCTCGACCCTTGCTTTGAGCCGAAAATCACGTCTCAAAGTCACCAATTTGCCAGCAAAAGCGCTGGTAAATTCCCCGGCTGAGCCTAGATTTCACTTCACTCACGGCTAAAATGGATTGACTCACCAACAACAGGCTGCACTCATGGCGATAGCCAATCACACACTACGATAAAATAAAACTGCAGGTATCCACGTCAGCGTGGTTGCCTGCAGTTTTGTTTACATTAATTTTTGACCGTTACCATCCGGCAAAGCTGGCAACCAGCGTGGTGACTGTCCGAAGCCACAGTCTGCGAGGCATCAACCATCACGGACTTAACATACATGACAGACAATTCACCACCGTAGCCGAGAGTTCGCTAAAGATGGGCTCAGCCGTGGGAGTTTTCTCAGAGGCATGGGACCCATGCTTCTGAGATAAACTGGCGTCTTTGAGACGCGAACTTCGGCTCAAAGGCGAGGTGTCGAGACCGCACTGTGGCTCGACCCGTCCGCCCACAGCGTACCGGCCCATCTTTAGCGAACGGTAAGGCGGTCAGCCCACACACATCGTCAGCCCTGCTGCCCCAAAGGCATTAAACGTTCTTTTCAATCTGTTGGACCACGTAGTTGACGATCTTCAGGGAGCTCAGCCCGTCGTCGATGGCACAGAAGCGGCGGTAGAAGTCCATGAACTTCTGGTTGCCGCTCATGTCTGGCGTCTGGAGCTTCTCGCCGATCATGTCGAGCAATTGCGTTTCGTTATGGGCAATCTCACCCGGCAAGTCCTTTTCGTAATCGAGGTAGAAGCCCCGCAGTTCATCCTTGTACATGTGATAATCATACGGGTAGAACAGGATTGGCCGCTTCAGGTAAGCGAAGTCGAAGAAGACGGAAGAGTAATCCGTGATCAGCATGTCTGAGATCAGGTACAGCTCAGAGATATCGGGATGGTTAGATAGGTCGAAAACGACCCCTTCGTACCCACTGATATCCAAGGCGTTAGAAATCAGATAGTGCATCCGCAGAACTAAGACCGCGTCTTGCCCAAATTTCTCCCGGAAATCATCCAGTGAGAATGGCAATTCGAAGGTGTACTTTCCCTTCTCAGCGAACTGGTTATCCCGGTAAGTTGGTGCGTACAAGACGACCTTCTTATCCAACGGAATCCCCAGCCGTTGCTTCAAAGCGACCACGTCTTCTGGCGTACTGTTGATGAGTTCGTCATTTCGTGGATAACCGACCTTTAAGATCTGGTTGTTAAACCCAAAGGCTGACCGGAAAATCCGCGTCGAGTAATCGTTGGGCGAAACCAAGGCATCCCAGCGGTTGGCTTCCTTCACGAAGTTGGCGTGATACTTGGCCGTCGTGGTGCCGGGCATTGACACGTTTTCAATGTCCAAGCCCAACTTCTTGAGCGGCGTCCCGTGCCAGGTCTGGATGTAAGTCACATAGTTGGGCTTACGAACCCAGGCTGGGAAGCGAGCGTTACTGATCCAGAAGCTGGCCTTTTCCAGCGTCCGGACCCACTTGGCCGTCCGTCGCACGACAAACGGGATTTGGTTTTCCCGACAGAACTTCTTCTGTGACTTGTCGATCGACCAAACAAAGTTGAAGCCCGGATACAACTGGACGAACAGCCGGTAAATAGCGTATGGTGAATCACTGACTTGCCGACCCCCGAAACTTTCAAAGATCAAAGTTGGTTGCTCAAATGGCCGGTGGCCCCGCTTGAACAGGCGCCGCATGTAGGCCAAGTTGACCTTGTCCATTAACAGTGACAACAGCTTAGTCGCACCGCCGACCTTGCCAGGTACGTTTGCCAAACGTTGCGGCAGCGTTGGGGCCGCCATTTCCTGAATGCGAATCCCGTTGTCAAAGCGCTTTTGCACTAAGATCAGCCGGTGGCCCGCCGTAATCGCTTGCGTCACTTGACCAGCCAAAGACTTGGCCAAGATGACCCGTTGTTCCAGGTCTTCACCCGCTACGGTCGAGCGAATGAATAGCTGTTGGGTGCTGTCTCGTGGCAGATCAGACAACGGAATAGCCCCCGTAAACAAGCCGTGTAGGCTCATATGCGTGATTGGCCATTCTGCGGAACTGGCTTGCTTTTCATTTTTCAAGACCAACCGCTGATTTTCAATCGCCTGGCCGTTGAGACGGCTGCGACCGATGACCTGTAGCTGATCATCTTGCAAGTTGATCGCGCTGATGGTGAATTCCGTTTCTGCTTGTTGCGTGTGCAGATTGAACAGCGCCATCCCCTCGGCATCGCTGTTGACCTGATAGAAGCTGGTCAACGTTAATTGGTGCCGGTCACTGAGGTATTCACTTTCGACTTGAATCAAGCCGCGAGTGTTTTGTTGCCGAATATTTAAGTATAGTTCCCAACTGAACTCACTTTGTTCTGAGCCCGGGATCTGCAGGTCTGCGGCGTCGAGACGAATCCGTACCACTTCCGCACTGACGACCTTGCTGATGGGAACGGTGATCGACGCCTTGGTGTTTTTTTCCAAGAAGGTGACCGCTAAATCATCAAACGGTTCCGGCACGTCGATCAGTTCAAGTTCGAGTTCCTGTAAATTCTTTTTATGATGTAATCCAGATAAAATCGCACGCACGATGGAAAAACTCCTTAGTAATTAAAAATCAGCTGGTTCGGCATTTGCGGTGAAATGGCGGCGTTGATCGCCAAGTCCACGTAAAGTCGGGTCTCTGCGGTCAACAAGTGGCTCAAAACCGCTTGGTAGAAGGTATACAGGTCATCAAAACGCCGGTAGTTCGAGTAAGCCAAGACCCCATAGTAGGTCTCCGTGGCCGATACGATCGAGGTGTGGTCCACGGTGGCGGCTTCGGCCTTGTTCCGTTGACGCTGGGTCATGTTGGCCATAGCCGCATTTTGTTTGGCATCCGCAAATTCTGTGGCCATCATGGCGGACGCGTTACTCAAATTAAAGACGTGATTGATTGGCCGTTCGTGCCGGACGAAGCGCAAGACGGCTTCTCCCTTGGCGTTCAACACGTAACTGGTCTGGGCAACTTCGTCCGTGATCTTTTCGATTCCCACGACTTGACCGTCCAAGCCATACGTATCGATCTGAGACAACTGATCGGCACGGTATTGCCGCAAGACTGTGGGCGTCTCGTCGTCGATCTGCCGCAGCTCTGCGACCAAGTGCCCCGCATCCAGGTAACGCTTGACCTGTTCTTGATTGTCAGCGAACAAGCGCTCATCGTAGTTGGTCAGGGTTGGCGTATTGCGTTCACCACTGGTCAGCTTTAGGCCTTGTTCTTCTTGATACAGGTCGGCTAAGGTTACCAGGTTCACGTCACTGACGCCCGGGTTCTTTTTGGCCAACCGGTTCAAGAAGGTCCGCACTTTCCAGGTTGCTTCAAAGTCGACCAGTGCGACTAACACGCTAACTGCCACACCCTGCTTGACCGCCTGCAATAATTGCTGCGTGAAATTGGGCTTATGCATCCCATTTAACGACGTCACTAAAAAAATAATCTGTTGCATTCCTCTGCCTCCGTCTGCGCTCTAATAAGAAAAAATCCCTAGTCAACGACTAAGGATTCTCACCAACACTACTCTTTTTCCTTCCAGTCTTCCTCGTCTGATAGGCCTAAGTCGTGCTTGATTTTAGTCGTGGAAATGCCTTCTGTCCGTGGTAAGTAAACCACTTCACAGTAGTCCTTCAAGAAGTCAAACTTGCCTTTCCAGTCGTCACCCATGACGAAGATATCAATATCATTATCTTGGACGTCGCGAATCTTCTGGTCCCAAGTGGTTTCTGGGATCACGTGGTCCACGTACTTAATGGCTTCGAGGATGTACTTACGGTCTTCATAAGACGTGTAAGCCCGCTTGCCCTTCTCGGCGTTGAATTCATCAGAAGACACGCACACTGTCAAATCATCACCCAAGGCTTTCGCCCGCTTCAATAACCGAATGTGACCCTTATGTAACAGATCAAACGTCCCGTACGTAATTACTTTTTTCATGTAGACTCTCCTACTTTATCTGGTTAATTTTCCCCACCACAGTCTGCAGGGGGCGCAAAAAAATTCCAATAACAATCTAAATAGTAGCATATTCAGCGGTCACGTCAACTTCAAACCGCAAACGTTACGCAATTCTTGAGAAATTTGACCGCTCACAGCGCGGATTTCTTCGTGTGATCCAACTGCCAAATACTGTAAAGATACTGAACAATCGTCTTCACCACGGCATACAACGGAATCGCTAAGATCATCCCCAGTAGCCCGGCAATATTTCCCGCCGCTAATAAAATAATAATAATCGTCAGCGGATGAATCTGTAAGCTTTTGCCAATGATGTTGGGGTACACCAAGTTGCCGTCGATCTGTTGGACCACCACGACCACGATGATCACGTAGAGCACCAGGCTGGTACTGCTAGCAAACGCGACGATCAGTGCTGGTAAGATACCGATGTAAGGCCCAACGTAGGGAATCAGGTTACAGATGCCGGCGAATAAGCCCAGCAACAACGCATATTTCTCGCCGACCAGGAAGTAACCGATGGCCGTAAAGCTCCCGACGAACAGGCACTCAATGATTTGTCCCCCCACGTAGCGGGCAATCGTCTTGTTCATCCGGCCAAGTAGCTCGGCAATCTGGTCGCCGTGTCTTTCGGGCAACCAGCTGCGAATGGCTGGCATGAACTTGTCGCCATCCTTGAGCATGTAGAACAGCATGACAGGCACTGTAACGGCCGTGACGGTCACCGTGGTCACTGTTCCAATGATCGAGCCAATGCCGCTGGTAAGGCCATTCATGAAGCTCTGAGCGTACTTGGCGAAGGCTGACTGGAGTTGACTGAGGTATTTGGTGAAATCAATATCCTTGAACGCCGGTTGACTGATGAATTTACTCAAGACGGTCTCGGTGGACTTGGCAAAGCCTGGAATATTGCCGATCAAGTTGGTAATCTGCGTGGCCAGCCGGGGAATCAGCCACATCCCACCAGCGACTAATATCAACACCAGCAGTAGGAACACCAGAGCCACGGCACCGGTCCGATTGATGTGAAATTTCCGCCAACGTACCTTCTCCAACAGCTTGACTAAGGGATTCAACAGGTAGAACAACACCCCGGATAACAGGAGCGGTGCGAAAATCGTCGACAGAAAGACCCCAATTGGGGAGAACAGAAAACTGATTTGCGTACAGACCCAGATCAACGCGGCCACGATCAACAATTCCAGTGACCAAAACATGATCCGCGAGTTGGCAACCCATTTCATAGCGGGCGCTCCCTTCGTTTTACCAGCCCAGAAGGCCGGCCTCATTTTTAGAAAAAAGGAGCGAGCCACGAATGGACTTGCTCCTGGTGGTACGGAAGACAACTCTTACTGATCATTCGAGCGTCGAAGTAACTCCTGATAACGTTGGTACCAGAGATCGACGTAGGCTTGGGAAAAAGGCCCCTTATGATGATTGATCCAATCGACCAAGGTCAACACGTTGGCCTTCAAGATACGATCGGTCGCCTCACCATACTGCCACCGCTGACTGAAATCTTCATACTCGTCAACGTCGAGCAGGCGCTTTTCACCATCCGGAAACACCTTCACGTCGAGATCATAATCAATGTATTTGAGCGCTTCTTTATCCAAAACGTACGGGGATGCCAAGTTACAGTAATACGATACCCCGTTATCCCGAATCATCGCAACAATGTTGAACCAATAATGCTTATGAAAATAAACGATAGCGGGCTCACGTGTCACCCACCGCCGCCCATCGTCTTCGGTGACCAGTGTGTGGTCATTGACGCCGATGAGGGCATTTTCGCTTGTTTTGAGTACCATAGTGTCGCGCCAAGTTCGATGCAAACTTCCGTCGTGCTTGTAGCTTTTGATCGTAATGAAGTCGCCTTCCTTAGGTCCTCTAGCTTCGCGCGTCATGTCTAAACCCTACTTTCTAAGTAACGGGTAACTATAAAAATTCACTCAATATTATACCAGATTAAGGCTCCCTTGAATAGGTTCAGACCGATTCTCCTGAACAAATTCTTATGGCTACCTTAAACTGACGTGGTAAAACGAATCATTTGTGGTGAGACTGTTCGTACTGGCTGCCTGCCGTCCGTCAAATGTGGGGCGGGACGCTGTGGGCGGACGGGGCGAGCCAAAATGCGGTCTCGCCGCCTTGCCTTTGAGCCGAAACCCACGTCTCAAAGACACCAGTTACCTCACCAGCCAAGACCGCTGGCAAGGCAACTCCCACGGCTGACCCGTATTTGACAGACTCTCTGCTACTGGAGTGGTTGCTAGTCAACAATTTGCTTAGCCTGGCGTGTCACCTTACTATTGCGCCGGGGGTAACACGCAGTTCCAATAAGTACCAATCTGCCAGAGACCTTCTGGCTTCACTAATTTTAGTAGTCAGACTGCTATCCAATCAGAACCTAATAGCTTAATCAGCCCCTTAGCTTTCGAACAGTCACTTGCCAAACGACGTCATCAAGTGCAGTATTAACTTAAAATCTAAAAAAAGCGAGGTAAAACACTATGGCACAAGCACCTCTAAGCTCCTTCGAACCCATGATTCCCCAAGTCGCTGAACTCTTGGCCGATGACCCCAAGTTAACAGCCTTCTTTAACGACCTGACCGTCGGCTACCAACGCGAATGGGCCCGCTACATCTTCGGCGCCAAGGCCGATGCCACCAAGCAACGGCACATCGCCGACATGCGCCAGATTCTGGCCGCGGGCTACAAGTCCAAGCGCGCTTACGGCAGTCGGCCCAAGGCTTAGGCCGACTGCTGACTGATGAAATTGGTGAAACCAGTTGCCTACGGCTGCCAGGGGTTCCGCCTGCTCTGGGGGACGCCTCCAGCCTGAGAAGCGGGCTTCCACCTCGCTTGAAAGCCTCGCCAGAATCGCGAGTCTCCCAAGTCGCCCCACGCTGTAGGCTGAGACAAAACCTCAGCCAACACCGTCGACACAGCTGGCTACACCCCTGGCCTCCTCCGGCATGATAGCGGGACTCAGCAACACGGCGCAATCGTCGTCCAGTCTAACAACTCCTTCGAGAAACTAGCGTTGTGGACACACGATTGTCAGGGTAAGCACAACCGTAGCCGAGAGTTCGCCAAATATGAGCTCAGCCGTGGGGTTCCCTTAGCAGCGCTTTTCGCTGGTTAGGGAACGGCGACTTTGAGACGTGTTCTTCGGCTCAAAGCGAGAGTCGAGACCGAACTTTGGCTCGACCGTCCGCCCACAGCGTTCCAGTCTCATATTTGGCGAACGGTAGGCGGACAACACAAACCGTTTCACCTATCACGCTCACCAGCGTTCAGATATCATACAGCAAACACCCCTAGTTACTGGCATTTTGCCTGTAACTAGGGGTGCTTTTTTACCTTTCAAATTGGCTAACCCACACTAAATACCAGAACCCTAGGTTGCCTTAGCAACAAGCGGCCATTCTCCCCCACCGTAGCCCAGATTGGACGAACGGTAAGGCGACCAGCATGCGCAAGTCTGACTGCTAATTCTTAAGCTGGCCGGATTCGAGGAGGTTCCAGATCTGGATGGCCGGCGTCTGTGCCAGTTGATTGGCCCGGTAGTAGTTGGTCAACAGGACCACGGCGTCTTGGCCGTCCTTGCTGACGAGTGCCGTGGCCTCATAGCCATACGCCAAGCCGTGCACCCGGATGTAGCCCGGGTAAACGTAGGCCCCGCCGCCATACATCGACGACGATCCCGGTGTCAGTAAGACGTTGACGTCACTTTGCGGGTACAATTTACCCAGCAACATGTTCCGCTCGCCCACGTACAGGTCGTGCGCGGACATGTAGACTTGCCCGGTCCCAAACTGGTAGAGCATCGAGGCCCGCGACTCTGGATACTCTGAATCGTAATTGGTGCCCACGTCGCTCGCATTATTATTTTGATACCCCTGTGAGAAGGCCTTGCGGTGTGCCATGTTGAAGACGAAGCCCGTGTGCTGTAAGTGCCACGGTTCGATGATGTTTTCCGTGAAGTATTGCCGGTAACTTTCCCCGGTGACCTGCTGGATGATACCTGCCAGCAGCATGAAGTTGACCGGTGCGTAGTTCCACTTGCCAATATTTTGGGGCTGACTAATAATGTGGTGCAAAATGAACTTGATCATGCCGTCTTCTGAATTCAGTGAATTCGGAAAGGCTTCCAGTGACAGCCCACTCTTCATGTCCAACATGTCCCGCAAGGTAATGCGCGGCGCCCCATTGATCTGGGGATAGTACTTCGATAATGGATCGCTCAGTGACAATTTCTGTTCCGCAGCCAGTTTCATGATCAAGCCAGCCGTAAAGGACTTCTGCACGGAGGCCAACTGATAAATGCTGTTGATGCCATTTTTCTTTTGCTCACTGGCCCGGGCATAGCCGAATCCTTGCTCATACATGGTCTGGCCCGAATGCACGACCAATGCCGTTCCCACGAACCGGTTGGCCCGTAAAATGGCGTCGATCTGCCGGGTGGCCGCCGTCACCTTTGGCTTGACGGTCTTTTTCTTGGCCGGCTTTTTGGCCTTAGGCTTCGGTTTGGGCTTGGGTTTGACGACTGAACTACTCGTCGCTGCCGGTTCCGCGTGACTCTGCGTTTGCCCGTTGAACCACCAAGCCAAGCCGCCCCCAATGCCTAAAATCATCCCCAAAGATACCAGGATGCCCAACGTTCTCTTCCGCATGACAACTCCCCCTTACTCTTTGTTGCTGCCTACTCCGCCGATTCCCCTAAATCAGCCAACCACTGACTAATATCGTCCAGCTGAAAGCCTTTGCGATACAACGTCTGTTTGGTCTTATATTTGCGTTCTGACGGACTCAACGCCCGATACCGCCGCCAGATCTTTTCACCTTGCTTGACCAGTAGCTCGTGTTGCTGATCAAGGTCGGGAGTCAGGTCCAGGCTGGCAATCATTTGACCGGCCTCATCGTTATTGAAGCCGCGGGTGATCAGCCCCTGGCGAATCTTCTGTTGCTGGGTACCAAAGGCCTGGCGATGGTAACGCTTGGCCAGCTTCTCCGCCGCAGCCGTCCCCACGGCTAAGCGGTCTTCTGGCGTGTACAAGACCAACGCATCATCGATTAATTTCTCGCCCACACCCTTCTGCCGCAAATGCTGACGGATCACCCGCGGACCTTTATCGCCCGTGTGCATCATGGTCCGCACGTAACTGGCGGCGTAATGGGCATCGTCCACCAGATTTAGTTCCCGTAATTTCTGAAACGTTAACGTGATTGTCTCTTCTGGAATCTCCAGTTCGACTAATTTATCATGAATTTCCTTTTCCGTTCGCAACTGATTGGACAGGTAATCCAACGCACGATTGTACGCCTTGGAAACGTTGTCCGCATCCACCAGCTGCGTTTCCAAGTCCTTGGTGATCTCCATGCCCTTGTACAGGCGAAAATCAATCAGGACACTTTCGCTGACCGGAAACGCGTAAGCGCCGTCAACGTATACGTTATAACGGCCGCTATTTTTCTTCTGGGCCTCAATCATGGTAATGACGGCCATTAAAGTCACATCCTTCGTTAAAAATCGACTCACTCTTTCACTTGTTCTGGCACCATTTTACCAGTTCTACCGGGGGTGTGGGAAGCAGAGTGCCAGATTTGTTAGTCAATCATCTTTTCGCGGGACACACGGTCATTTCCCCCAACCGTTCCTAGTCACCGCCACGGCAACCTGTTATAATTAACGGCAAACACGGGTTTAACCGCTAAGGAGTGAAGCGTATGGTATCAGCACAAGTAGTCTTTGCCACCATCACTGGCAACAATGAAGACGTGGCCGACATTGTCACGGAAAAGTTAGAGGACCTCGGCTGTCAGGTCAAGGAAACGGAAATCTCACAGACCGACGCCGCCGAATTTGAAAACGTGGACATCTGTGTGGTCTGCGCCTACACCTACGACGAAGGGTCACTCCCCGATGAAGGGATGGACTTCTACGAGGATTTGCAAGACCTCGACCTCACAGGAAAGGTTTACGGCGTGGCCGGGTCCGGCGACACCTTCTACGGCGAGTACTACAACACCACCGTTGACCACTTCGAAAACACCTTCCAAAAGACGGGCGCTACCCGCGGTGCGGCACCAGTCAAAATCAACCTGGCTCCCGACCAAGCGGCCATCGACCAGTTGGACGCCATGGCCCAACAGCTGGTTGACACCTACCATCAGACACAACACTAAGTTAATGACAAAATAGACCAGACGAATTGCCGTCTGGTCTATTTTGCGTTCACCCGCTTACTTGGATGATTTATTTTTCAAATGATATTTGCGATACTTCAGGAGATTGGGAATCGCTAGGGCCTGCTGTTCTTCGATGGCACCGACGATCAATTCCTGGATGGCGGCGTTTAGAACCGCCCCAAACATCAGGATCAAGCCGGTGAAGTCCAACCAGAACATTAAGAAGATGAAGGTCCCAATGGTTTTGTAGCTGTCAATATTGTGGGCAAAATACTTCACGTAGATCGAGAAGACTTGCGACAACAGCAACCAGCCCACCGTTGCGACCAGCGCACCTGGCCACACGAAGCGCCATTTTAATTTGGCGTTGGGCACGAAGTAAAACAGAATCATCAAGACGATGAAGACCACGAAAAATGTCAGTGGCCATTTCAAGGCGTTGACGTAGGCCAAGATAGCACTGGGCAAATGCAGTAACGGCGTTAATTTTTCCAAAACGATTTGGCCGAAACTAAAGAAGATCATCAGTGCAAACAGGAGCGCAATCAGCGCCACCATCCAAATGAAGGCCACGATTCGGTTGACCAGTGCATTTTGATTCTTCGCCACCCCATAGGCCCGGTTCACCGTGCGTTGAAACGCCGCAACCGCCCGGGATGATGACCAGATGGAGACGATGACCCCAATGGACAAGACGCCCCCGCTCCGGTTATTGAGAAACGAGTGGATGATTGGCTCCAGCATATCGAAAATGCTCTCCGGTACCATGGGCTCAATGCTGGCCAGCACCGTGCTGGTTTGAATGTTCAGATAAGGTAAAAGACTAGCTAGCACCAGCAGCGCGGGAAACATCGACAGCAACGTATAGTAAGCCAGGACCACGGCCGAGTCTGAGACGTTGGCCATGGTGTAGTGCTTGGTGATGGTCATGTAGATGCGTTTGAGTTGCGCACCTCGCTTACGCCACTGAGTGGTCACGGTCGGATGGCTCCCTTCTTGGTTTAATTTGATTGGATTCAGCTTGGATTGTAGCAGTGTCCTCGCTGACCGCCTACCGTCCGCCAAATATGGGTCGGAACGCGGTGGGCGGACCGGACCGAGCCTGAGAAACGGTCTCGGCCTCGCTTTGAGCCGAAGACCGCGTCTCAAAGACGCCAGTTACCTAAGCGGCATGAATCGCGCCACTAAGGCAACTCCCACGGCTGAGCCCATATTTGGCAGACTCCCAGCTACAAGAGTACTTGCCAGTAACAATTAGTGTAGCCCCAGCTAGCTCTACTAAGCCCAACACAGGGCTACACTGATAAGCACTAACTGGCCGGCGTAAACTCCTGGTCTCACTAATTTTAGCGGACAGAACACTGTCGTTCTGGAAATCAACGCGTTAAGTCTACTTTTAATCTTTTGTCTGTAGCCTTAAAACGACCCATAGTCCTCAGCGAACTTGAGCGTACCAATCATCTTTTCCAGTGTCTTACGGCTGAAGCGCACCCGTTTGGCCTGACGGAATGACTCGATGAACGTCTTCAAGTCTTCGTAGTTCGCCACCGCTGTACAGTTGTAGGCGTCGTGGGCGTTGAGCTTGGTCTTGTTCCCCACGACTAATGAATTGCTCCGGTCATAACGGTCGTAATAATTATAATAAACTAACGGCTTCACGAAGTCGATGATCCGATCGTTTTTATTTTCCAATTGCTTGTGCATCGTGATTTCACTATTGATGTAGCGCACCAGCAATTTGGAAGACAATTCCGCTTGGGTCGCCGGGTTACTGATGCCCGTGTGCAGCGTGATGGACCGTTGGCCACGGCCTTCTTGTTCCAGACTCATGGTGTAGCCCTGCGTCAGTGATTCATTTTCTTCCGACAGATTCGGCAAGAAGAACCGGTCGAGCCGGTTGGTCAGAGCCTTAGCCGTATCCTTTTCTCGGCTCCCTAGGTTGACGCCAGAAAAGTCGTCCAGGCTGGAAGAAAAGATTTCTTCGGACAGATCATGGAAGATCATCCCCCGCCAGTACTTGCTTTCCACGTTGATGACGCCAAACGATGTCACTAGTAAGTTGTCGATCTGCATGACGCGCCAGGAATCGCCGTCGTTCATTTCCTGGGTCACGGGATTCTTGACTTTGTTGGCGAAATGCACGTTGCGCAAGATCTTATAGTCAAAGCGCTCGTTGTGCTTCTTCGCGGCCAAATGAATGTCACGCATGATTTCTGATAATTGTTCTGTGGTCTTAATCTCGGCCCGGTCATATGCCGTCTCAGCCATTCGCATTGCCCCCATTAATCGCCGCTTCGATGGCAGCTAAAATTCGTTCTGACGCATGACCATCCCCGTAAGGATTCTTGGCCTGCGCCATTTGGTCGTACGCCGCCTGATCAGTGAGCAGTGTTTCCATGGCTGCCGTGACCTTGGCAGGATCGGTGCCGACCAACTTCAACGTCCCGTTCGTGACCCCTTCCGGCCGCTCCGTGGTGTCACGCAAGACCAGAACGGGTTTGTTCAGGGACGGGGCTTCTTCCTGGACCCCACCGGAATCCGTCATGATGAAGTAACTCCGCGCGGCCAGGTTATGGAAATCAACCACATCCAGCGGGTCGATCAGGTGAATCCGGTCCATGCCGTCTAATTCTTCATGAGCCGCAGCCTGAACCACAGGGCTCAAATGCACGGGATAAACCAGCTCGATATCCGGATGGTTCGTCACGACCTGCCGCACAGCCTTGAAGACCGCGTGCATTGGTGCGCCTTGGTTCTCCCGCCGGTGCATGGTCATCAAGATCATGTGGTGCCCGGCCTGGACCTGATCCAAGACGGCGTGGTGATAGTTGGGGTCGACCGTTTGCTTCAAGGCATCGATTGCGGTGTTCCCAGTGACGGAAATATGGTCGTCCGGATGGGCCTGTTTCAACAGGTTTTGCCGCGACAATTCCGTTGGCGCAAAGTACAGGTCGCTCAAAATATCCGTCAGTTGCCGATTCATTTCTTCTGGGAACGGCGAGTACTTGTCCCAGGTCCGCAAGCCAGCTTCCACGTGGCCCAGCATGGTTTGGTGGTAAAAGGCGCTGATGCTAGCCGCAAAGGTCGTGGTCGTGTCGCCGTGGACCAGTACGATGTCTGGCTTAGCGTCATCGATGACCGTATCTAACTTGGTCAGGACCCGCGTCGTGATGTCACTCAGCGTCTGCTTGGGCCGCATGATATTCAGATCATAATCTGGGGTAATCTTGAAAATGTCCAGCACTTGGTCCAGCATCTCTCTGTGTTGCGCCGTTACCACCGTGATTGGGGTAAATTCGGCTGGTCGTTGCTGCATGGCCAAGATGATTGGGGCCATTTTAATCGCTTCGGGACGTGTCCCAAAGACCGTCATTACTTTAATTGGTTTTGTCACAATCTCTCCTCCAAGTGGTGTTGATTAGGTCAATTATAGCAGATGCCACTCGCCCATGTTATTAATTCCCGTATTTTACCAGAAATGCTACACTGGTCTCGAAGTCTTTGCCGCAGACGTCTGCGTGGCTATCCCGTGGTCCTCCGCTTTTCACCCACTAATCAGTCATTGTCGCGAACTTTTAAGGGAAATGTCATGGTCAGCCCCTAACATTTGAGGTAAGATAGTATCGTTGTGTGAAAGGAATGTCTAAGCATGAAAAAAATCAGTCTGGTCGTTCCTTGCTATAATGAGGAGGAGTCAATTCCATTATTTTACCGAACTGTTAGCAAGGTGATCGACTCAATGAACACCCCTACCCCGACGGTAACGCCGGAATACATTTTCGTGGATGATGGGTCTAGTGACCACACCCTGAAGGAAATGAAAGAGTTACACCAAAATCATCCGGAGACCGTCCACTACCGGTCGTTCTCCCGGAACTTTGGCAAGGAATCGGCGCTTGCTGCGGGATTACAAGCCACGACCGGGGAAATGGTCGCAGTCATGGACGTCGATTTGCAGGATCCACCGGAGTTATTGCCGAAAATGTTCGCGCTCATCGAAAACGAGGGCTACGACTGTGTCGGCACGATTCAAAAGGAGCGGCGCGGCCAAAGCAAGCTGCGGGCTTTCTTGTCCAGCAGCTTCTACCGGGTCATCAATAAGATCTCAGATGTCCGGATCGAACCCAACGCGCGGGACTATCGGTTAATGACCCGCCAATTTGTGGACACCGTTATTTCATTGCCGGAATTCAACCGCTTCTCCAAGGGTATCTTCAGTTGGGTCGGTTTTAAAGCCACCTACCTGACCTACGAGAGCCAACCACGGGCGGCCGGGACCACGCACTGGAACTTGCGGCAGTTGTTTGCCTACTCCATTGAAGGCATCATCGACTTCTCTAACGCACCATTGCGACTCGCCACCTGGGTCGGCAGTATTTCCTTTATCCTGTCGATCTTCGGGTTGCTGTTCGTCATTATCCGGGCCTTGACCGTTGGTGGTGCCGTGGCTGGCTGGCCTTCACTGGTTGCCATTCTGCTCTTCATCGGCGGCATTCAGTTGTTCTGTCTGGGGATTCTCGGGCAGTATATCAACAAGATTTACTTGGAAACGAAACACCGGCCAAAGTACATCGTCCGGGAAGAAAAATAACTGCTTATTGGAGTTTGGACAAAATCGTCCGAACTCCTTTTTTGTGCCTGACATTGTATTAACTGACCGCCTCCTGTCCGCCAAATATGAGCCGGAACGCGGTGGGCGGCGGGACGAGCCAAAGTACGGTCTCGTCTCCTCGACTTTGAGCCGAAAGACCACGTCTCAAAATCGCCAGTTTCCTAACCGGCATGGAACGTGCCGCTAAGGAAACTCCCACGGCTGAGCACATATTTGGCGGACTTCCGGCTACGAAGATGTTTCACTGCCAATAGGTTAGTCCTTGGCAACAGGTAAACTACAATCAGATCTGACTCAACTCGAGGTTATTGACGAGCATCAAACAGTATTCGTGTCGATTCAGTTTGCGAACCATCGCTTCCTGAGCTGGCCGTCTGCCGTCCGTCAATAACAATTGGCTTAGTCCCAGGTAGTAACTACTTTATCAACTAACTCCAGGTCCAACATAGTGTGACTGACACGTACTACCCTGGCTGACGCAGGCTCCTGGTTTCACTAATTTTAGTGGACAGAGCAGGCACAAAGTCAG
Source organism: Levilactobacillus yiduensis (assembly GCF_024718525.1). Taxonomy (NCBI): domain Bacteria; kingdom Bacillati; phylum Bacillota; class Bacilli; order Lactobacillales; family Lactobacillaceae; genus Levilactobacillus; species Levilactobacillus yiduensis. Next base: position 3,134 of record NZ_JAMXAZ010000023.1, on the reverse strand, counting down.
CAGAATCATTGCTGGAATGGCAGCGTTCAGCTACATTAGTAGTTGATCCGTCATGTAGCCGAGAGTGAGCTAAATTTGGACGCAGCCGTGGGTGTTCGTAAGTGACCTGGCATTTAAAGGCTAACAAAAAGCCTGCATCCTCGAAGGACACAGGCCAAAAAACATTTTAAATTAGTGAATAATTGCATTCATCAGTAAGACCATCAACAGCCCGACCACGGAGATGACCGTTTCCAATGTCGTCCAGACCTGGAACGTTTGCTTAACGCTCAAGTCGAAGTACTCGGAGAACATCCAGAAACCAGCATCGTTCACGTGAGAAGTGGCTAAGGAACCGGCCCCAATTGCCAAGGCAATCATGACGGGATCAGCACCCAGTGAGTGCATCAATGGCGTGATCAGCCCGGAGGCCGTCATCCCGGAAACCGTGGCGGAACCCAAGGAGATCCGTAAGATAACCGTAATCAGCCAAGCCAACAAAATTGGTGAGAACGTAGAGTTCATCATCAACTGTTGCACGGCCTTACCAACCCCACCGTCGATCAGGACTTGCTTAAAGGCAGAGCCCCCAGCAATAACCATCAGTAACATGGCGATCGACTTGATAGCGTCTTCCAGTGTCCCACTGATTTCTTTCATCGAGCGACCCCGATGGAAACCCATGGACCAGATGGCAAATAGCAAGGCCACGACCATGGCGATAACGGGATTCCCCAGCATGGTGATGACCGCATCTAAACCGTGCGGATTCTTCGGCGCAGTCCCCCCATTGACCACCATTTGGTAAACGGTTGCCAAAATCATGAAGACTACTGGGAACAATGACGTGAAGACGGACAGACCGAAGCCTGGCGTTTCCTTCAGGTCAAATTCCTTCACTTCCCCGAATGCGGGCAAGGAACGTTTGACGACGAATAAATCTGGATTAAACCGGCGGATCACTCGGGTCCAAATTGGACCAGCGACGATCACACAGGGAATGGCCACAATGATACCGACCATTAACATTTCCCCCACATTTGCCCCTAAAGCCGTCGCAACGGCGGTTGGGGATGGTTGTGGTGGTAAGAACCCTTGGGTCGCAGACAGGGCCGCGGCCATCGAGATTCCCAGGTAGAGGAATGGCACTTCGGCTTCCAGCGCAACCGCAAAGACGATTGGCGTAACCAAGACCAGTCCCACTTCAAACAACAGAGAAATCCCAATCAAGAAGGACGCAACCACGATGGCAACCTGGAGGCGTTTCTTCCCAAAAATCTTAATCAACGTCCGGGCAATTCGGTAAGAACCCCCAGCATCAGACACTAACCGACCAATCATGGCACCGAATCCAAAAACGATAATCAGTTCGCCCATCGAGCTCCCGATACCATTTTTGATGGAATCCGCAATATTTGCCGGGTTCATGCCTAAACCAAGCGCTACCAAAATAGACGTAGCGATCAGTGAAACGAAGGTGTTTAACTTTACCCGAATGATCAAGAAGAGTAAAAGTAAAATACCCAATAACAAAATCACGAACTGCATATTTCTCTCTCTTTTCTTATGCTCGATTCTGATAAAATCGGCCTGCCGTAGCCAGATTCTATCTTGTCGCATAAGAATCATTGTATGAAAAAAGTTTTCAACTTGCAAGGGGGTAACTGAATGTTATTTACAGTTCGTTTGTGAAAACAGCCGTGAAAACGCTATCTGACAATCATTACAGAAATTGGAGAATATTTTGCCATGTAGGCCGCTTGGCTCCCGAAATATTTCCGGACACCATTCTTAGACAACGACCCGACCACCAACAAATCTGGCTCCACTTCGGGAATGATCTGCTTCACAATGGTCTCGCCGGGGTCGCCCTCACCGATAATAATTTTCACCTTAGTGATGCCGAAGCGCCGCGCTAAGTTCTCGTAAGCCTCCAAGTGTTTTTGCAAATCAGCCCGTTGACCGTGAACGTAATCCTTGCTGAGAGCTTGGTAGATATTCATGTTATCAGATTCCAGTACAGAACAAATAACCAACTCAGCGTCATCAAACTTAGCTCGGTTCATCGCGTAACGGAAAGCCAATTGGGCATCGGGTGAATCATCCACCCCAACCAATATCCGGGTAAACTTCTTTGGGTTCATTGATCCTGCATTGTCCATTGAAACTCCTCCTCACTTTTTTCAGCACTACGTTCATTATAGCCGAAAACGGTTCCATTGGGGAGGTGAACGCATTAAAAATGTACATCGGTTAGCAGGTTAGCAGTTGAGCAAACGGTAAATAGGTGCCTTATACCGAAAAATGTGGCCCCCCAACAGTTGACCTGTTAGTTGTGCCACATACATTCGTAGTTGATAGTTTCAATAAAAACGGAAATAAGAAAAGTCACACACTTTACCCATAGTTTTGCGATTTAAGAACTCTTTTTCCGCTTCTTGTAGGGTTTGAAAACATTGATGCTACGAACAGATGCAAAACCAATCGATGTTGCACGAATCCCTTCATGATCAATAATCTTATATAGCGAATCATAGATATTTCCAAACTTGTATTTCGAGTTTACGATATTCATCAATGACTTAATTATCAATAAAACGATTGCTAACCCATTGGAATAGCCACTTTCTGTCTCCAAAATTTTAGATTTATATCTACGTGGAACCATTGGCTGAGTCCGTAAATTCAAATCAATCAAGTTAGAATTATGCGCACAAGTATTTCGAACAAACAGCAGACACCTTAGCCATGACATGAGTTCATCCGGTGTGCACCCATATATCTTCGCCAGCGCGCGCTTGTTATTAAGAGACATAATACTAATTAAGTTAATGATATTTCCAAACATCAGTACATTACTCAATAACCACACCGTCGGGAAGCCCTCATCATTCTTATTTGCTGAGACGTTTACATAATGATTTCGGGATTTTTTCACAGCCTTTAACAAGTCCTTTTTGAAATAAAATTGCTTTTCTTCAACCTGAAATCTCTTGATTCCCCTATCACACCAGTTGCTGAAGTTTAGATAGCCAAAAGCACCATATTTCTTTCCAAGAATTGTGGCAACACTATTTCCTGGTAGCGTCAAGAATCTTGTGTAAACGAAATGCCTTCGTACATATAATATGTATCTAACTTAAATAAATGATGCT
>NZ_JAMXAZ010000022.1:0-46280 GCF_024718525.1 Levilactobacillus yiduensis | reverse complement strand
AGCAAGATCAAAAGCCGTCAGTTTTTGAAAAACATGAAAACTGACGACTTTTTTGAAAGGTATGAATAATTCAGGATTAAATAAAAAGCCAGTTCCCAAAATTAATTTTCACTTCAATACAAGTCTGTATTTAATTTTGGTGCTGCGTTAAGCTAACTTTGACCAATTGGTTGAGGTTAGCTTATTTTTTTGGGAGTGATTAGCGCATGGCACAGCCAGATAATCCGTTGTTGAGTAGACTACAGCTATTACAGGATTTGAAATTTCTAATTGACCGGGGCTCAGGTCATCGACTTGATTATCACAGGTTTCGTATTTTTGAGATTAGGTTACCTGCTGGTGCGATTGACTTGGTGGCCGAGTATCAACACTATGCGGGCGAGCGGACCCTGGACGAAATTGCCCAGCTTATTGTCCAGAAATATCAGCTATAGTTGTAAAATCTTCAAGATACTTTCAGAAATGACCTCACGCTGGTCTTCTGGTAGGGACCTGAGGTAGGCAACTAAGTCCAGCGTGTGGATGCCAGTTAACGGTTCCGCGGGGAAAAAGTCGCTCAGGGTTAGATTTAACGCTGACGCAATCGACTGTAACTTATTCACGCTGATATTCGTTAGTTCGCCGCGTTCTATGCGTGAAATCAAACTGATAGAAACACTAGCTCGTTCAGCTAATTGTTCAATGGTCAAGTCTAAGGCGCGTCGCTTTTGATTCACCAATTTACTAATCGCAGTTTGCATGGTTTGCTATCTCCTATTGTGGGTTTAAAGCTAACCATAATAGAGGAAACTTATCTTTGACAGAGATTAAAAGACTCTATTTTGTATATAATAGAGAAAATAGTACTCGTTTGCGATATAATTTAGGCTGTAATCACTTATTTTAAAGTAAGTGAGAAATTATTTAAAAATCAAGCAGAATACCTTTGATACTTCAGTATCGACATCCGACCGTATAAAGTGACGAGTGTTCCTCGAGTGAAGAGCAAGATCACAAAGCTGACCGCGAAGAAGACGGCCTCCAAGAGGTACGTGAAGGTTAAGGGAACTGTAACACTAGGCAAAAAGGCCAATTATGCTCGGATCAAGACGTATAAGGGCAACCGTTATGCCAAATTAAAGTCACACAAGTTTAGCAAGAAAGTCTACGCCCCTAAGGCGAAGAAGGTTAGCGTTGCCGTAGGTCATTATGTCCACGGTCACTTCTCGCGAGTCACCCCGGTGAAGACCGTGCAGGTTAAATAGCTTGATGCTGTATAGATAGAATGGCTAATCCTAGCGATGGGACTGGCCATTTTTAAATACGTGCGGGTCTACGACAAATCAGTAAAACTCATGGATTAATTAAATGCGAGGCCTAACACTCAACAGATTGTGTCAAATGGTGTATAACTAAGTTAGGATGTTATTTATGAATTGGGGGGAATAACTCATGGGGCAATCAGTTGTATTGTACTTTTCGAGTACCGGGCATACCCAGGCGATTGCGGAGCGGATTGCAATTGCCACCGGTTCACAGCTCGTGGCGATTCATGCGCAGGTGCATGATACACCGACTGAAGATTGGCGGGACCAACAGAACCAAGAGTATCACCGGACACACGTTGAGCGGGTTCGACCGGCGATTCAGGCCATTGATCCGGCACCAATCAAAGCGGCAACGACGATTTATTTAGGTTTTCCCATTTGGTGGGCAACGGTTCCACAGGAAATTGAGACGTTCTTAGATAGTATTGATCTGGTTGGCAAGGACGTTCACCCGTTCTGTACGTCGGGGGAAACGTCAATCTTTGAAGCTGTTAAACAGCTACGTGACGGCTATCCGGCCATTCGCTGGCATTCAGGTCGGCGTTTTGCATCCAGCCTGACGAATCAGGAGATTGAGGACTGGGCGGAAGAGGATTAACCGGTTGTATAGAAGATGGACTGTTAGGGAGCACAATCGCTAGTTGATTGTGTTTTTTTGATGGGTGCACACAAAAACACGACGCCATGATGGTAGTCGTGTTTTTTACGGTCCACCGGTCAATGCTCATGAGTAATCTCGTTGGCCCGTTCACTGAATAGATCAATGTTCATATATTTACCCTTAATACGCCCTTAATACGGAATGGTTCAGAATAGTACCTAAAATGTTGGTACTAGTAAATACTATATTGACACTTTAAGGAAACTTTACTAATATTAGCAGTATAAAGTGCTGGTATTAACTGTATCTTGTAGATACTGACGAGTGGATGAATATTTTGTTTTGTTGATAAAAGCTTGAACTTTTTGTTGCTAGAATTAAGACTGAATTCGCCACTGAATTTCTTCCAGACAAAGTTAAAAAGAGGGGATGTGAATTCAAGGGGAAAATTAGAAGGATATTGATGTCAGCGTATATAATTAATTTGGCTGAGAAATCAATATCGACAGGTGTCATTGCTTATTTTTTGAAGTGACTAATGCGGCCAAATTGGGGATGATTTCTGTAGATAAAAAGATTAATGCAGGTACATACAAGTTAGTTGATGAGGTAACTTCAGAGATAATAAGCGGTTGAAATTATCTGTGGAAAAGCCAGCGAGATGGTTCGCGTGTTTGGCTACCAAGATATTTTTCATAAATACATCATAAGGGCCAGCTCAATCTGGAGGAGACAAAAATCATGCATAAATTGGGTAAGGGATTTCTACTAGTGTTTGTTGCATTAGGCATGTTGGTATTGGCTACGGGAACAACCGCTGATGCCAGCGCTTGGCACCAGGGATTGCCAAAACTCGTTCGGCAACACAAGCTGTGGGCCAGCAAAAAAGGGGCCAAGTTTGGGTCGGCTAAGCAACTTTATTCACGGAATTATATTGAAATTGGGAAGCTCACTCAAGGAAAGTGGAAGAACAAATACTACTTTGCTGATGTTTTACGTTCGTACTACAAGAATGGCAAGTATGAGGACACCTTTGATGAAGTCTTAATCAATAACAGTCGTTACGAGAGTGATCCAGTGCCGGCTTATCAGAAGATGGGGAAGCACACTTATCAAATCAAATCGACCCTGAAACGCTCGGGCTATTCAGATCGCCGTTACAAGGTGAAGTTCTCTAACAAGAATAAGAAAATGACGGTTTGGCAAAAATTATTGTGGAACCACATTGACCCGAACAAAGGACTGAATCGGAGTCAAAAGAAGTGGCATAAGCTGGGTGAATACCATGGCATTAAGACGGTTTCTGATGATAGTCTGTGGAAGCGCGACCCGGTGCGGAAGTAATGAGTAGCTACAGAAAATAGGTACGATTAAATTTAGAAGGATGCGAACGAATATGAAATTAAAATGGCTTGTCTCACTGATTGCGGTCACTGCCGGACTGGCTCTGGGTGGAATCATCGTTCCGGAAACCACGGCTGAGGCTCGGATTCACTACACAACAATGCCCAAGTCGTTTAGGGGCACTTGGGTAAATGTAGATGAAGAAGATCCGGCGATTAGGCACACGCTGAAAATTACCAAGTACGTTTATCACTATAAGTCTTACTATCATGGTAAGAAGGATACCTTGGTGAAGTGGTCCGGAAAAAAGAAATCACATTACTATAACCACAGTGATCTCAGTGTAAAGAAGGGGAAAAAGGCGGGAACTTGGCGGATTAGTTGGTATCGCATGCACAGTATCTTTGACGAAACCATCAAACGCGTGAAACATAAGGGAAAGCCAGCTTTAGTTTTCCTTGATCATTACGGGGATGGCACGCCGCTGAGAACTTATTTCTATAAGAAGTGATGACTAACTAGGCTTCCATCAGTTATTGTCACGGCACTAGACAAAGGACCTTAACGGGTTCTTTTTGTTTTGAACAAACGTTTGCTATTCAAAAGTTTGTTCATCGACTTGATTTTGGATTGAGTTATAGTTCGGCATATTTTGATTTTGTTGTTGCAAATCGTTTAGGAGATGACGGTGCTTCAGTGCCAAATCTGGTCTATGGATTAATTGCAGATGGCACTAATTTAATTGGGTCGTTAGAAGCGTATCAATGGCAGTAAATCAGCTTGATTGAAGTCAATCGTAGAATCAGTTATACTGCCAGTACAAATAAGAGTCAGCCGTTTATTGATTGACATTTGATATTGATTAAGAGCGAGGTAATCCAATGATGGAAAACACCCTTACCCTCAATAATGACTTGAAAGAACAAATTGAAGCACGGTTACGAACCTATGAGTATAGTGATTTAAAAATTCAGGCGTTACTAACGACGTATCGGGATATTCTCTTGGAGTGGCAGCAAGCATACTTGGTGACGGGGACTCATGTGTCACCTGACAACATGGCAGACGATATTGTGTTTGCCGAACGGCTTTGAATGGAAAATCTTCGCCAGCTATCTTTTCGAAGGATGCTTGCGGAGTTTTTTTCTGAGCTTAAAGATATCACGTCTTGGTCTGAAAGCAAACAACTTTTTAGAAGAATTAGACGTTATCGAGAGTAAATAGCAATTGCAACATTAAAGAGACGAATTGTGGATAAATGCTATATAGCAACTAATAGCAATAACAAATACTAATCGTAATACTCATTAAATTATACTGGAAATTTATTGAATAATATTAACGTTTTACCAATTGACCGCAGCTGCTTGATTTAGTATGCTGGTAACAATCGCTTGGGTACCGCTGAATGCAAAGAAAAAGCCAAGTGAGGCATCCCCATCTAAGAATGCTCGCTCGACTTAATACCTATGCCTGAGACAATTTTGTTAATTCTGTGATCAAATCAGCTGAAAGCGGCTGTTCAGTGGCCGCCAATACGCATCAAAGTATCGTAGCTTGCTGGCACCAAATAGGGTTGTTGTTAGACCAGAGCGGGTCAGTAACCAACTAAAGGCAAGTTGTGCCATGGGAATATTGGCGCTATCTGCTAGTTGCTTAAATTGCGTCACTTTCTGATTTACGGAATCGTTCATGTATTCCTGCATCATGTGCTCCCCTTGACTTAATCGACTGCCAGCAGGAATATTACCATTTAAGTATTTGCCGGTCAAAACACCGCGAGCTAAGGGACTGTAGGCCAAATAACCAATCTGGTGATTTTTAGCAAATGTCAGCGCTGGTTCACTAGCTTGCGTGGTCAACAGATTATCACGGTTTTGGACCGAAACGAATGGGTGTAGATGACGTTGGTCGATGATGGTCAGCGCGTTCCGTAGCTGTTGGGCGGAGTAATTTGAAACGCCATAGTAGCGAATCTTACCCGCATCGATTAGGCCGCTTAACGTGGTCAGCGTTTCTTCTAGGGGGCGTCCCCTTATCAAAGAGGTGTGCTTGGTACAAATCCAAGTGATCGGTCTGTAATCGTTGTAGGGAGCCGTCAATCTGTTGGAGAATGTGCGTCTTAGAGAGGCTGGGCGTTGATTGATGTGGATTCGTGTTTTGCCCAACCTTAGAGGCCAGAACAATATTTTTCCGTGCTGCGGGATGTTGTTTGAGCCAATGGCCAATAATCGTTTCGGAGGTACCGTCACCAAAAGCCACGTCCTGATCTTGACCAGGACCGTAGTAGTCGGCAGTATCGACCAGGTTGATGCCGTGGTCAATGGCGTAGTCTAAAATCTGGAAACTCGCGTGTTCATCGATCCAACGGCCAAATGCCATGGTGCCAAGACCAATGGGAGAGACGCGTAAATCACTAGTACCTAAAAGTGAAGTTTGCAATGTTTTACCTGCTTTCTGTGAGTGATAGCGTTCTTTAAGAATCAGTATATGACTTAAATATGAGTTTAAGTCAAGAAAAACTTTAGATGTGGGAGTAAAGACCCGTGACTGGCAGACTGAAACTTGTAAAAGTCAGCATATGACGTTGAACCTAGTAAAAACCGCCAAAATGAAAAATTCCAATCATCCAACAGGGAACAATCGGTGATGTCATGGTATTCTGAGACTGTATCAAATACATATTTCGAGGAGCGATTCAGATGAAGTTAAAACAACTTATTGCTGTTTTATTGACGCTGGTCACGTTGGGACCAATCATGACGGTGCCGGCTAGTGCGAGTTCCAAAGTGATGCCAAAGAGCATGCGGGGGACTTGGGTTGCCAAACCGCAATACAACAGCCCCCACCATATCAAAAAGAACATGTGGTGTCCCAAGCTGAAACTGCGTGTTTATAAGAAATCCGCGACGTGGCAGGCGAAGGGCTATTTGCCAGACAAGATGTATAACCACAAGATCCATAAGATTCGTCTGGTTAGTTACAAATCCGGATTGGCGCTTTTAAAGGGAAATACATTGTTTACCAAACGAAATTTTCTTTCGGTCAATGGTAAGATACTAGATTTTGGCCAAGAACACGGTGGTGATATTTTTCTGCACCGAGCTAAATAATTTTGAAGGGGGGACTGCGCGCGCACAGTCCTTTCCTTTTACGATCACCTCCTACGCTTTCACTACAAGAATCTCCCACCCAAGGTGTAAACTTAACCTAGAGAGAAAAATTCAATCACAGGGGGATTTTACATGGCAAAACAAGTGATTTTATACTTTTCCAACACTGGACATACGGAAGCAGTGGCACAGAAGATTGCGGCCGTGACCGGGGCACAGTTGGTACCGCTGCAGGCCGAACAACCCTACACCGCAGCTGATTTGGACTGGAATGACCCCACTAGCCGGACCTCATTGGAGACCCACGACAGCACCTCGCGACCAGGCATCGTGGTGCCGAATAAGCGTCTGATTGCGCAAGCCGACACCATTTTCCTAGGGTCACCACTCTGGTGGGGGCAGGTGCCCCACGTGATCAACACGTTGCTGGAGACCGGGCTCTTCCGCTGCAAGGACGTCCGTCAGTTCTGTACGTCCGGCTCAACGCCAATCGCCAAATCCACGGCCACTCTCAAGACGGCTTATCCCGCCATCAACTGGGGGCCAAGTCACCGGTTTATGACCGCGATTACGGGTCAAGAAGTCGAGGACTGGCTGAAGGCGGGGAATCAGTAATTTCCCACGTCATTCGTGGCACTGCAGAATCAATTGTCGTATAATGGGCTTATTCTAAGAATTTAAGGAGAAAACTATGGCAGAATCCACACATTTTTATGAATTATTCCAACCAACGCATTACAATGTTTACCTCGATATTAATCGGGCAACGAAGCAAATCTCTGGGACGTCAACCATCACTGGTGACGCCAAAGAAACTGGGATTGCCATTCACCAAAAATACATGACCATCAGTGCCGTTACGGCTGATGGGGCAGCGGTACCGTTTACCTTTGATGACGAGACCGAAGCCATTCACATCGAACTGACCAAGACCGGCGAGACCACGTTAGCCATCGACTTCAGTGCGCCTTTGACCGACAGTATGATGGGCATTTACCCATCTTACTACGAACTGAACGGTAAGAAGCAACAGCTGATCGGGACGCAATTTGAAACGACTGCGGCTCGCCAAGCCTTCCCGTGTGTCGATGAACCCGAAGCTAAGGCCACGTTTGACCTGGCGATTAAGTTTGACGAACACGACGGCGAGACGATCATCAGCAACATGCCCGAAGTCAAGACGGAAGATGGCGTGCACTACTTTGACACCACGGTACGCATGTCCTCTTACCTGATTGCCTTTGCCTTTGGTGACATGCAAAGCAAGCTGACCACCACCAAGAGTGGCGTGCAGGTCGGGGTCTTCGCTACCAAGGCCCACCAAGCCAAGGAACTTGACTTTGCGTTGGACATTGCCAAACGGTCAATTGAATTTTATGAAGACTTTTATCAAACGCCATATCCACTCCCACACTCCTGGCAACTGGCCTTACCAGACTTCTCTGCCGGCGCCATGGAGAACTGGGGACTAGTCACTTACCGGGAAGCCTACTTACTGTTAGATCCCGATAACACGGCCTTTGAAACCAAGCAACGCGTGGCCACGGTCATTGCCCATGAACTGGCTCACCAATGGTTCGGTGATCTGGTTACCATGAAGTGGTGGGATGACCTCTGGTTGAACGAAAGCTTTGCCAACATGATGGAATACGTGGCAATCGATGCCATCGAACCAGACTGGCACATTTGGGAAGCCTTCCAGACGGGTGAAGCCCCAATGGCCCTGCAACGGGATGCCACTGACGGCGTCCAATCCGTGCACGTACAAGTTGAGGACCCAGCGGAAATCGATGCGCTCTTCGATAGTGCCATCGTTTACGCCAAGGGGGCCCGGATGCTGGTCATGGTTCGTGCCTTGATCGGTGATGATGCCTTGCGTGCTGGGTTGAAGAACTACTTTGCGACCCATCATTACGGCAACGCAACTGGTGCTGACCTCTGGGCTGCCTTGGGTGCCGCTTCTGGGATGGACGTTGGGGCCATCATGACCTCATGGTTGGAACAACCTGGTTACCCAGTCATTTCCGCCGCAGTCGTTGATGGACAATTGACCATTCACCAACAACAATTCTTCATCGGTGATGGTAAGGATGCTGGCCGTCAATGGCAAGTACCGTTGAACAGTAATTACGACGCTGCGCCAGCAATCTTTGCGGATACCGACGCAACGTTGGGGAACTACGCCGAACTGCGTCAGGCCAGCGGGGAACCATTCCGCTTGAACGTCGGCAACAACTCGCACTTCATCGTCAAGTATGATGATACGTTGTTACAAGATATCCTGGCACATTTGGATGATTTGGACGCCATCGCCCAATTACAATTACTGCAAGACCTACGCCTTTTGGCTGAAGGCCACCAGATCTCCTACGCTGACATCGTGCCATTACTGCCACGGTTTGCAGCTAGCCACTCAGCTATCGTCAACGACGTGCTGTACGGTGTGGCAGCTAACCTGAAGAAGTTCGTCAAGGAAGGTTCCGCGAAAGAACAACAATTGCGAGCACTGTTTGGCAAATTGAGCGGCGACCAAATCGCGCGGCTGGGCTGGTTACCACAGGCTGGCGAGAGCAACGATGATGAACTGACACGGCCAACGATCTTAAGTGCGGCACTCTATGCCAAGGACGACGCGGCATTGACGGCGGCTCACGACATCTTCACGGCGCATCAAGACAACTTGGCTGGCTTACCAGCGGCTGTGCGGGTCTACATTTTGGCCAATGAGGTGGAAAACTTCGGGTCAGAAGCACTCTTTGACCAATTGCTTAACGATTACCGCAAGTCCAGTGATGCCAGCTACAAGGCCGACATCGCCGCTGCATTGCCAACTACGCCAGACAGTCATCTCGTTGACAAGCTGATTGCCGTCTTCGAAGATGCCGACACCATCAAGCCACAAGACTTACGAGCTTGGTACCGTGGCGTGCTGGCGCACAAGGGGCAACAAGCCGCTTGGGATTGGATCAGAAACGACTGGCAATGGCTGGAAGATACGGTTGGTGGCGACATGGAGTTTACTACCTACATTACCGTTACGACGGGTGTCTTCCACACGCCAGAACGGTTGGCTGAATTCAAGGCCTTCTTCGAACCGAAGTTAAACACGCCGGGGTTAACCCGGGAAATTACCATGGACACCAAGGTCATTGAGACCCGCGTGGCCCTGGTTGAAGCCGAGAAGGACGCGGTTAACGCTGCTGTTGCCCAAACGGTAAAGGGATAACATTAAATTGAAACCTGTCACACTGAGGGCCTGGAAGCCAATTCCAGGTCCTTTTTTTAAACCAACGAACAGTTTTGGTCACGGACTAGTAGCGGATTAAAACGATTTTACCGGTCAATGGGGCAATTTTGCTATACACCCATGGGGTAAGCCAGGTATACTGATGAGACCAAAGAAAAATGACCGCTTCGGAAAAGGGGTCTTCCAAGCGGTCATTTCAAAATTAGATTAGTCGTTCAAGTTGTAACGTAGCTTCATGTGTTCGGAACCAAAGGTCACCATGTCACCCAGTAACTTGGTTTGACGCGTGAAGGATTCGTTGGACAGCTTTTCGTTGGCTTCCTTCAGAATCTTAACGTCGGCGCCGTTTGCGATTGCAGCGTCAGTGTCATTTTGAATCTTGCGGTAAGCACCCATGGCTTCCAGAGCGAAGGTGTTGCGGAAGTCGACGTACAGGTCGTAGTCCGTGTCACCCAGCAATGCCGTGGTGCAACTCAGCCAGTACATGTGATTCAGGTTAAAGGTACCGTCAGCGTCCTTGTAAGCGGCTGGGGTATCGTCCACGTTGGCGTAGAATGGCACAACCGTGTTGAATGTGTTGGCCCCAAAGGCTAACCAGTGAATTCCGGCGATGCTGTCAGGCACGTTGTTGCGGATCTGTAAGATGTGGACATCGTGGTTCCGGTTGATACCGATTGGCCGGAACTTGGTCTTGTCACTTTCAGAGCCATCACCGTAAACGTCGTACTTGGTGTTCTCAAAGTGAGAGCTTAGCACGTACTTGACGTCTTCAATGGTAATCTTGCGGTTGGCGTGGCAGATGAATGGCAGGTCTTGATCTTGGGGATCATGTTCCACGTCAGGTGTGAAGTACTTTTGGCCGAACCAAGCTCGTGGGTTGTTGTAAACCGTATCCTTGTCGGTGGCACTCCCGAAGATGTGACGCAGGTTGACACCGTCGAAGTCAGGATTCAAGTTGTATTTGGCAATCAGGTCTTTCAAGTCGTCAGAAGCCAGGGTGTCGTCGGCGTTGAAATCAAAGTCGTCGATGTTCATCCGATTTGGCGCAACCACGTAGGCGTCATCCGGAATCCGCTTAGCAGCCCAGTGATGACCGCCGATGGTTTCTAACCACCAGATTTCGTTGTTATCGGAAAAGGCAATTCCGTTGGGTTCGTAAGTCCCGTATTGAGCGAGCAAACTGCCCAGGCGTTCGACCCCTTCCTTGGCGCTGTGAATGTAAGGCAACACCAAGGTAACCAGGTCTTCTTCACCCAGACCACCAGCGACGTAAGGGTCGATACCCATGACGCGAGAATTCGTGGTGATGGTTTCAGTGGCGGACATGGCAACGTTGTCACTGTTGATCCCGGCAGCTGGCCAGATACCATTGGTCAGAATTGAGTTCGGGATGGACGTGTAGCGTAGGGGATTGTCTGGCAATTCCACCTTGACGCCACTAATAACGGATTGATAATGCCGTGGTTGGTCGGCAGGGTTGATGACCACAAACTTTTCGGGGTCGAGGGCTTCGTGACCGTCGTCGTTCCGTGAAATGATCGTGGAACCGTCAATGGACGCCTTTTTCCCAACTAAGATGGTCGTACATGAACCTTTAAGTCGTTTTTCCATAAATACAGCAACTCCTTTTAACCCGTATTATATCATTGCTAGCTAGGGGAAGAGAAGTAGTTCGGCAAGTACCTGTGATTTGTTTGCGAATTTTTCCGGCAACGCTGTCACTGACCACAGCTCGTTGCCGATTTGCGGTGGCGTAGTAGGTCCAGTTCCGTGCGGATTTCCCCCTAATCGCCGGTAAACTGTGCTATATTTGATGCGACAACACTGACGTATCTGTATCAGCCCGCGGCATTTTACACCGCGTACTTGAAATAGTCATCAAAAAAATGATGCAGCACAAGTGATCTTGCGTGGCATCATTTTTGTTAGGGTAAGGCGCCCAGTTACTTGGTGGGAGTTGGCGCTGCCTGTAAGAGGGGCAACAGGGCGTCAATAATACCTTGGGTGGCAGTTGGAAAGGCGAGAATCATGTGCTGCAAGCTAGCACCGGTCAATTTTTGGTCGATGATCAACGTCAGGACGTTGATCAGGTCCGGTGCATCCATGCCATAAACCGCCGCGCCCACTAATTGGTTAGTAGTATTCAGTATTGCGGTCACTTCGGCCGTCGTATCGTTTTGATATTCGAAGGCGAATAGTTGACCGAAGGGGATGGTCTGCGTGTGATACTGATCAGGATCAGCGGCCGCCGTAGCGGTAGTCACGCCGACCTGTGCCAGCCGTGGTAAGGCGAAGAGCACGCTGGGGATGGCGGGATAGTCGATGGGTGCCGTGTCTCCTAAGATCTGGCTCGCAATGTAGTTGGATTCAAAGGTCGCTGTGGGGGTCAGCTTGGGCTGTAATTTAGCCACAACATCGCCACTGGCGTAGATGTTGTCGCCGTTGGCCCGTAAATGATCGTCGACTTCAATCCCAAATTGGTTGGTGTGGATGCCGGCGTTTTCCAGGCCCAGGTTGGTGACGTTGGGTTCACGACCGGTGGCGTCGACCACGTATTGGGTGGCCACGCTCAAGCCACTGGTGGTCGTGACCTGGTAACCGTCCGTCGTGACGTCGACGGCCAGAGCGGTCTCACCAAAGTGGAAGGTGGCGCCGTTTGCGGTCATTTCCGCCACTAATTTTTCAACGTGCCGGGCGTCGAAGCCACGAGCCGCGCGGTCACCATGTTCGATGATGGTAACCTGGCTACCGAGGGCCATGACCAAGGAAGCAAACTCCAAGGTAATGATGCCGGCACCAATGAAGGTCACGTGACTCGGCAGGTCTGGTAGGTTCAAAAAATCACGACTGTCATGCATGAATTCCTTACCCACGATGGCCAACCGCTTCGACCGTTGGCCCGTGCCGATAACGATGTTCGTTGCCGAAACGACTTGCTTACCAACTTGAATCAAATGGTCGCCCATCAAAATCCCGCTTCCCTGAATCACGTCGATGCCCAGTTGGTCAAAGGCCTGGGCCATTTGGTTAGGCAGCGCATCGATGACCTGGTGCTTGTAGGCCATGAAGGTCGGCCAGTCGACGGTCGTTTGAGACGTCACGCCTGCGTTTTGGTAGTGGGCTAGTCGGGAAATAAGTTCGGCCGGGCCATCCAAGAGAATCTTGGCGTCACAGCCATAGTTGGTGCAGGTGCCACCGAGCAGGTCCTTTTCGATGATAACGACGGACTTCCCAGCTTGTTTCAAAGCGACAGCGGCGTGCCAGTTGGCGTGGCCACTCCCGATAAATGCAACATCATATTGTATCATTAACGTGAAATACCTCTTTCTTAAATAAGTCGTGGACGATTGATTGTGACGACTGAAACTTAGGGTAACAGTCGTTGGAGCTTCTCGACAAGGTGTTGGTTCACTTGCAAAGCAGCCTGGTATTGTTCTTGGTCAAAAGACCGGTGCGCAACGAGCTCTCGTACGGCCGCAAAAATCTGTGGCTTGGTGCGCAACGCCATGGGGGTCAACGTGATGATTAGTTGACGCCGGTCACTGATTAGGGGCTCACGGGTCAGCCAGCCGTTGATCTCCATGCGTTTGAGCAACGGGGTTAGGGTATTACTACCGAAATCCAACCGGTCGCCCAACTCATGGAGTGGTAAACGGTCATTTTCCCACAGAACCAGCAAAACGAGGTACTGCGGATAAGTGAGCGCAAAGGGCTGAAGTGCCTGTTGATAAAGTTTAATCAGCAATCGGCTGGCATGGTAAGTCGAGAAGCACAGTTGATTTGCCAAGGTTAAATTGTCTTCCGTCAAATTGTCATGCCTCCAATTAAGTTGTGTACGATGGAATTTACTATAGTCGAATTTGTCGGACCTGTCAACTATCTTTGGGCGAGATTGTGAAAATTAATTATCACCCTGTTCGGTTGTAACCGGGACCGAATGCCAGTAGAATAGACTTACTGACCAGTTGTCGATTGGCAAAAAAAGTTTAAAATATTTTTGTGGGTGATCGCCAAAAACCGTGAAAATCAGGCTTATTTTGGCCGTCCCCCCTGAGCAGTTGGTAACGGACGCAGTAATCTGGTGACTAAATTCGGTGGTCTGGAACCTGACGCATGAGAATCATCACCCGAACAGGAAAAGTTAGTGAAAAAATGGATTAAGGAGCGACTCGATGGATCTGACGGCAGCGCAACAAGTGTTAAAACAAGTCTTTGGCTACGATGAATTTCGACCGGGCCAAAAAGCAGTGATCGAACACGTCTTGGCGGGGGATAACAGCCTAGCCATCATGCCGACCGGGGGCGGAAAGTCCCTGTGTTACCAAATCCCTGCGATGCTCTTTGCGGGCATCACGGTGGTCGTGTCACCGCTGATCTCTCTAATGAAGGATCAGGTCGATGCGTTAAATGACAGCGGCATTCCCGCAACGTTTATCAATAGTTCTTTAGAGTGGCCGGACATCCAAGAACGCTTGGCTGCCCTGCACAACGGCGAGTATAAATTACTCTATATTGCGCCCGAACGTTTGGATTCGGCGGCTTTCATTCAGTCATTGGCGCGCCTGCCAATTGACCTGTTGGCGGTGGACGAGGCCCACTGTATTTCCCAATGGGGCCATGACTTTCGGCCGAGTTACTTGGCACTGAGTACGGCCATCGAACAGCTCCCGACGCATCCGCAGGTGTTGGCGTTAACGGCAACGGCCACTGAGCAAGTGGCGACCGACATTCGCCAGCAGTTGCGCATCGACGCGGCCAACGAGGTCAATACCGGCTTTGCTCGGGATAATTTGAACTTAACGGTGGTCAAGGACCAGGATACTGACCGCTACATTTTGGATTATCTGAAGGTTAACGCGGGCGAGGCAGGCATTATTTATGCTAGTACGCGTAAGGAAGTCGACCGGGTCACCAAACTACTCCAGCGTCATCACATTGACGTGGCCCCGTATCATGCAGGACTGGCCGAGGAGATTCGGCGTCAAAATCAAGAGGACTTCCTTTACGACCGCGTTCAGGTCATGGTGGCCACCAACGCTTTTGGTATGGGCATCGACAAGAGCAATGTGCGCTTCGTCATTCATGCGCAGGTGCCTGGGACACTGGAAGCGTATTACCAAGAGGCCGGCCGGGCGGGACGTGACGGTCTACCTAGCGAGGCCATCTTGTTATACCGCGCGTCAGACTTGCAGATTCAGCGGTTCTTCATCGACCAATCGGAAATGGATGAGGAGCATCGCCAGCGGGCTTACCGTAAATTACAGGTCATGAACCACTACGCCAATACGCAGGGGTGCCTGCAGCAGTTCATCCTTCATTACTTCGGTGAGGAGTCGGCCCCGTGTGGCCGCTGTAGTAATTGTTTGGACGACCGAGAAGCCCAAGACGTCACCACGGATGCCCAGAAGATTCTGTCTTGCGTGATTCGTCTGCGTTCCCGGTATGGCAAGGCCGTGGTCGCCCAGGTACTGACGGGGGCACACAATCAGCGGGTCTTAGAACAGCATTTGGACGAGGTCACGACCTACGGCATCATGCGGGGCCAGCGGCAAAAGGCAGTCGGTGAGCTGATCGATTTTTTGACGGCGGCGGGCTATTTAGCCAGTGTTGGCGGGCAGTATCCGACCTTGAAGGTCACGGCTGAAGGCGGTGCGGTATTGAAGGGTGAGACCCAGGTCTTCCGGAAAATGGCGCGGCAGGTCAAACGGCTGGCACCAGAAGACGACGAGCTCTTCGAACAGCTGCGCGCATTGCGGCGAAGTTTGGCCGAAGACATCGGCAAGCCGCCGTTCGTCATTTTCTCGGACAGAACCCTGCATGCCATTTGCGAAGCGCTCCCCGTCGATGATCAAGACTTCCTCGATGTGAAGGGTGTTGGTCAGAGTAAGTTGGATAAGTATGGTGAAGACTTTATGGCCATTATTCGCGAGTATGTGGCGAACAAGGGTCAGGCATCAGAAGAGACGGCAAATTAATGCAGACAAACAAAGGGCTTCAACGCCTTGCCGCTCAGTGCGGTGGGACGTTGAAGCCCTTTTTAATGCCTAGTAAAACTGTAAATTAGTTTTGAACCTTGATCCGGAACATGTTCCAGGACAAGGGGTGTAACGTGGTCTTGAGGACGTTGTTATCCAGGGTGACCTGTTTATTTGGTTGAATGGCCATTTGCTGGTCCTCGTTGGTCTGCTTGATGTCATAGCCATAGAACTGAGTGGCTTCAATGACGCTTTCGGCGTTCAAGTCGCTCAGGTCAGTGGTGAAGTCCATGGCGTCTTCACCCTTGTTTTCGGCGAAGATCACGACTTCGGAGGCGTCTGGGTTGTAAACGGCCAAGCTGTCGAGGTAAGGCACGTCCTTGAAGTCCTTGCTGTCGTAAGTGTCAGCGGTTTGCTTAGGTGTTAAGGCAATACCGCGGCCATACTTGGAGACTTGCATGAACGGGAAGAAGATGGATTGCAGCCAGATGCCTTGGTCATCGG
Source organism: Levilactobacillus yiduensis (assembly GCF_024718525.1). Taxonomy (NCBI): domain Bacteria; kingdom Bacillati; phylum Bacillota; class Bacilli; order Lactobacillales; family Lactobacillaceae; genus Levilactobacillus; species Levilactobacillus yiduensis. The sequence continues at coordinate 30,189 of NZ_JAMXAZ010000022.1, read as the reverse complement.
TCATGATTGGGGCAATGACGTTGACCAGTTGTGCCAGGCAGGCAATCTTAACGCGGTCAGCGTGCTTGAGCAGGGTGATCAGCATGGTCCCAACCATCAGGGCATCTTCAAAGTTGTAGTGGTCTTCCAGCAAGTGGGGGGCGTTTTGCCAAGGCGCGGTCTCATCGTCTTGTTTGTGGGAGTGGTACCACACGTTCCATTCGTCCAAGGCCAAGTTCAGCGTCTTGGTACTGTGCTTGCGGGCTTTGACCGCGTCACAGACCGCCACGATACCGCTGATGAATTCATCAAAATCACGGGACTTCGCCAAGAAGTTGTGGAGGTCGTTTTCCTCATTATCGTAGTAACGGTGCAAGGACAGGTAGTCCACGTCATCGTAGGTATGATCGAGCACGGTTTCTTCCCAGCTACCAAACGTTGCCATTTCACGGGTGGAGCTGCCGCTGACGACTAAGTCGATGTCGGGATCGACTAGGCGCATCACCTTGGCCGTTTCGTGGGCCAGGCGACCGTATTCTTCGGCGGTCTTGTGACCGATCTGCCAGTCACCGTCCATTTCGTTGCCCAGGCACCAGGTCTTGATGTTAAAGGGCTTCTCGGCACCATTTTGCTTCCGCAGGTCGCTCCAGTAAGTGCCACCAGGGAAGTTGCAGTATTCCACCAGGTTACGGGCGGCATCAATGCCACGGCTCCCCAGGTTGACCGCCATATCGGGACGCGTGCCCGTTTGCTGGGTCCATTTCATGAATTCATGGAGGCCAAATTGGTTGGTTTCAATGCTGCGCCAAGCCAGGTCGAGGCGCGTCGGGCGGTCTGCCTTGGGACCAATGCTGTCTTCCCAGTTGAAGCCAGAGACGAAGTTACCACCGGGGTAACGAATCAAGTCGATGTTCAGGTCCTTGACCGCCTTGACGACGTCTTGACGGAAGCCATTCTCATCGGACTTGGGGTGACCGGGGTTGTATAAGCCGTCGTAAACGCCACGGCCGAGATGTTCGATTAAAGCACTGTAAACCCGATCATCAATTTTAGAAATTTGATTGGTGGGGTCAACTGTTAGTTTTCCTTGCATGGATGTAATTCCTCCTTGAGTAGGGTGTGTATAAGAAAAGAGGAACGACCAGACTGGCCATCCCTCTCAGCTAAATCAGTAAATCTTTACGGTCATTCCTGACCATTCGTCGCAGTCTCAGTCTTGGCATCAGGCGCTTCGACTTCACCGGCTTGAACAGGGTCTTCTTTCTTCAGGAAGAAGGCAGCGAACAAGGTGATGGCGAAGACCACGATCCCCATGATGACGTAGGTGTGTTGGTAACCAATCACATCGTACATCTTCCCAGCAACAGAGGAGAAGATGAAGACGGAGACTTGCTTAGCAAAGTTAGATGCGAGGGCGTAAACCGTAGCATACAGACGGATATCGAAGGCACCGGCGATGTACTTCATGATAGAAGTCAACAGCAGCGGCATTTCGAGACCAGCCAACAGACGGAAGCCGACGATCCAAATCCAGTTAGGGGATAAAGCAGACCCTAAGATCCGGACACAGGTTAAGAACCCGTAAATGATCAGCCCATTCCGTGAACCAATCTTGTTGATGATCCATGGCATTGGGAACATTAAGCAGAATTCAATGGCCGTTTGGGCAGAACTCATGTAAGAGTAAACTAAGGTCCCTTGAGCGGCAGTGTCAAAGAAAGTCTTGAAGAAAATGATGAATTGTTGGTCAAACACATCGAATAAGGCAGAAGCACCCATGTAGAAAATAGCTAAGACCCAAAGGTTCTTTAACTTGAACACGGACATAACCGTCTTCATATCCAAGGAGTTAGACGTATCACCAGCAGCAGAAGCGTTGTCCATATCAATCTTGTCACTGAAGAGTAACAGGAAGGTCAAGATAACAGCGGCAATGGTACATGCCCAGAAAATGGAGTTTGGCTTCCAGAGGAAGATCCGGCCGGCAACTAATGAAGCAACAACCCCGGCAACAGAACCACCAACCCGAGAGTGGGCGTATTCGAAGCCGTTGGCTAAACTGGCACGTTGAACGTACTGTTCAATAACAGAAACCCCACCGTTTAAGATGAAACTCAGGAAAGTCCCAGTCACGATGGCAACTAAGAAGGCGTTCACGTGCAAGATTGGCATGAAGACCCATTGGAAGTAAGGTCCAATGAAGATACCGACGATAGAAATCGTTAAGATCAAGGTCTTTTTGAAGAGTAACTTATCGGAAACAACTCCGAAGATTGGTTGGAAGATCAATGAGATACCAGCCATCATGGAGAAGACGGCACCCGATTCAGTCCCGTTTAAATGCGCAACTTGTTCCATCCAAAGGGTTAAATATCCATTAACGACCGCCCAGATAAAGAAGTAACTAAAGTGGGTGATGGGGAAACCCCAGAAATGTTTTGATTCAGCTTTTGTATTATCCATTATTTATTTCGCCCCTATTTGTAATTATATGGAACTGGCTTGCCGAAGTTTGGCGTTCCGTCATCATTCCAGGTGAATGGTTGAACCATGGTGTGACGGTTTGGATCGTACAGTGGGTCACCCTTGATGTCGGTGTAGTTCCGGCAGTGGTAAACCAAGATGTCGGTCTTGTCGTCTTCAGCGACCGTAAATGAGTTGTGGCCTGGGCCATACTGTTGAATTGGCATGTTGCTTTGGAAGACAGGTGTCTTAGACTTGGACCAGTTAGAAGCATCCAAGAGGTCGGCGTCTTCTGGCACGGTCAACATTCCCATAGCGTAGTTTTCGTCGGTAGCGCTTGCAGAATAGGTCAAGAAGAAACGACCGTTGCGGTGCAGCACTGCGGGACCTTCGTTAACCCAGAAAATCTTGGTTTCCCAATCGTATTCTGGTTTCGTTAACATCACTGGCTTGGTCTTCAACGTCCAAGGATTTTCCATTTCAGCAATGTAGATGTTGGAGTTGCCTTTGATTGCGGGATCCTTTTGGGCCCAAACGTAGTACAACTTGTTTTGGGCTTCAAAGACCGTGGCATCCAAAGCGAAGGTATCCAGTGGCGTTTCGATTTGACCATGTTCGATCCAGTCGGATTCGTCACGCATTGGATCTGGGTTGTCACATTCGATGCAGTACATCCGGTGTTGGAACATCCCGTTGTGATCGAATTCCTTGGTGTGAGAAGCGGCGAAGTAGATGAACCATTTGCCATCGATGTAGTGCAGTTCTGGTGCCCAAATCAATTGGCTCATGGCACCGCTACCATCTGGATGTTTACGCCAGATAGTCCGGGGTGCGGCGTTTGCTAAACCGTTCAAAGTTTTCGCCCGGCGAATTTCAATTAAGTTGTAGGCAGGAACAGAAGCAGTGAAATAGTAGTAACCATCCGTGTGCTTGTAAATGTATGGGTCGGCCCGTTGAACGATCAGTGGGTTGACGTAATCCTGTGCTTGTACCATTAATTAATCTCTCCTTCGAATAATTTGTAAGGACTTTAAAATGGCTATTTCCAATAAATCCTAATAAATAAGTACATATGAAATATACAACCGGATGAAAACGCTGTCAACCACTTTTGTTAATCTTTCCACAAAAAAGTTTGTTTTTTATGGAACCGTTAACTATAATATTAATTGTTAGCGGATACATTGCGGAATCATTGTCAATAAGTTAATGAAATAGTTAATCTTAAACGAATAAATCCATTGTGAATTAAGGAGCTTTAAAATGCAATTAGATCTTTCGGAAACATCATTACCGGTTTATGAAGCGTTAGCCAGCCCAGTTCGGTTGAAAATTGTGCAATTGTTGTCCGGTCAACCAATGAGTGTGCAAGATTTGGCGGCGCATCTCCAGTTGAGCAGTGCCATCATCACCAAGCATTTACATAAATTGGAGACCGCGGGCTTGATCCATAGCCAGCGGGTGGGGCATCAAAAGATTTCTTCATTACACGTCGATACCATCGAAGTCAAATTTCCTCAAGCCATTTATCCCGACTTCAAGGTCCACAAGACCACGATCCCCGTGGGCCACTACACCGAGTATTCTGTGCAGCCATCCTGTGGGTTAGCGGGACCAGACGGTTATATTGGGAAGGTCGACAATCCCAAGTATTTCATGTTTCCCGAGCGGATGAATGCCGGTATGATCTGGTTCAACGATGGCTACGTCGAGTATCGAACACCGAATTTTCTCCAGCCTGATGAGCATTTGGAGATGCTGGACCTGTCGATGGAGCTGGGATCAGAGTTTCCATTCTCCAATAACACCTGGCCATCCGATATTACTTTCTCCATTAATGGGTGTGAAATTGGGACTTGGCGGAGTCCCGGGGACTTCTCCGATATTCGCGGCAAGTACACGCCCGATTGGGTGCCGGACAACGTCAATCAATATGGCATCCTGAAGATCCTGCGGGTGACCGACCACGGAACCTACCTGGATGGGCAGCCATTTACGGACGTTTGTTTAAAAGATTTACCAACCGATCAGGAGACTTGGACGATTCGGTTTGAGGTCAAACCGGATGCCAAAAAGTCCGGGGGCTGTACGATATTTGGCCAAGGATTTGGGAACCACGACCAAAATATTGAACTATCTGCCTTCTATAGTTAGTTGTCTAATGAATTTTGATTTTCACAATATTTATTTGAAACCCTTGTCAAAAACCGGTAGAATAGGTTCAACGATGAGGTGCTAACATGGAGAATAAATATCAGAAAGTCAAAGATGGCTTAAAAGAAGACATCATTTCAGGCAAGTATCAGGTGGACGAAAAGCTACCGACTGAGTCTGAACTTATGAAACAATATTCCGTCAGCCGCTACACGGTTCGCCGCGCGGTGGGGGATTTGGAAAGTGATCATTTTATTTATCGGATTCAGGGTGGCGGGATGTTCGTCCAGGATTGGCACAAGGATTGGTCCACGCCGACTGATACTAAGCTGATTGGGGTCATTACGACCCACATCGCGGACTACATCTTTCCCAATATTATTTCCGGGATCGACCAAGTCTTGTCCAAGGCGGGGTATTCGATCTTGATCAGTAACACCCACAACATGCATGACAAGGAACGCAAGAGCCTGATCAACATGTTGGACAGTAAGGTGGCCGGGTTGATCATTGAACCGACCCAAAGTGCGCTACCCAACCCTAATGGGGATTTGTATCAAGAAATTAAAGACGATGAATTGCCGACGTTGTTCATCAATGCCCACTATCCCCAGCTGGACTTCCCATACGTGGATACGGACGATCTGACTGCGGAACAGAACATGATGCGGTACTTATTTGAACTCGGCCACCAGAGCATTCTGGGAATCTTCCAAGTGGACGATATCCAGGGAGTCTACCGGATGAATGGGTTCGTGCGGGCTTACCAGGAACACCCCGAGTATTCCTATATGAGTAACATTATCATGTACCAATCCGGCGAATCGGCCGATAAGATCTATGAACGGATCAATGGCTACCTGAAGCAAACGGAAGCACCAACCGCTATCGTGTGCTACAACGACCAGCTGGCTATTCACGTCATTGATTACCTGAAGTCCAATGATATTCGCGTGCCGGAAGACATCTCGGTCACCGGCTTCGATAATTACCAAATCGGGGAATACTTCACGCCATCCCTGACCACCATGAACCACGAAAAGGAACGGATGGGAGCCGATGCGGCCAACGCCATCATCAAGCTGTTGAATCGGGATCCGGTTGAGAACATCACGTACCAGCCAGAAATCGTCAAACGGCACTCAGCGATTAAGCTAGAGAAATAAATCATCACGAGCCTGACAACTGTCGGGCTTTTTTTGCGCCATCTGAAATTGTCTTGATACGATTACTAACGAAATTTGGTTGGGATTTGTGACCCCTTGTGGGCGGACTTAATCATTTCTTAAATCTTTGAGGGAGTTGTTTTGATTATTGGGATGCAGCTATCAAAATCAAGGTCGTTAAGTGACGACTTGTACGGACTAATTTATCAGCAACGACTGCATACTTTCATGATGACAAAAACTTCATGAAACTTTTCAAAAAGAAAACCAACATGACGGCAAGGCAGTACCGGAGCAGTTATGGCAACACCCACTTGAACAATCCCGCCATTGACCCCAGCATTCCGATTCCGCAAGACATCAGTGCTTTACTAGATCGAACGGAAAATGAAAGCTCTGTGAAATAAATCGATAGTGTGAAATTTTATAAACACGGTGTTGTCAATCAGATTGGCAACACCGTGTATTTGTTTTAAATTAATAGTAAATAAAGGCGACCACAAAGGGATTTGTACTTGCATCCCTCATTATTTTAGGTTATCTTGTAACCGATTACATTTAGAGGAAGTTCAAGTAACTTTGATGACCGTTTTTATAAATTCGCTTCAAGGAGGAATTTATTGTGAATAGCAAAGTAGCAAGTGCCATCAAGGCTGATGCCAAAGTTCCATTTCACAGAATGCTTGCGTTTGCCAGTACCGATGCCGCGGGGAACCTGCTGTACACCACGGTCACGACCTTCATCTTGTATTACTACACGGATGTCTTCGGCCTGTCTGTAGCGGCTGCCGGGACCGTGTTACTGGCCGCTCGGATTCTCGATGCCTTTGATGCACCGGTGTGGGGCTTCATTATTGATCATACGCATACCCGTTGGGGGCAGAGTCGACCGTACTTCTTATGGATGGCCTTTCCGTTTGCCATATTCTTCGTATTAATGTTCATGAGCCCTAATTTGAGTGCAAACGGTAAGTTCTGGTGGGCTATGATTACCTACCTACTCTTCGGGATTTCCTACACCGGGGTCGGGACACCAATTAGTTCAATTCTGCCTAACCTGAGTAATGACTCGGACGAGCGGATCAAGTTGAACAGTGTTCGGATGATTGGTGGGAACATTGGGTTCCTGATCACCGCAACCTTTACGCTGAGCTTCGTGGCCTTCTTCGGTGGCGGCAATGAAGTCGCTGGTTGGCGGAACACTGCTATTGTCTTGGCCGTTGCCGGTTTTGCACTGTTGATGTTTGCCTTCTTTGATACTCGTGAAGTGAACACGGCTACTCAGAAGTCGATTCCAATCATGGACAGTATCCGGGCGGCTAAGAGCAATTGGCCTTGGTTCATCTTGGTCATTGCCTTCATCTTCTACTGGTTAGGCAACTCATCACGGACTTCCGTTTTGGTTTACTACACCCAGTACAACCTAGGGGTCAAAGGGTTTGCGTCAATTCTGAACGCTTTAGTGATGTTCCAAATGGTCGGAATGGTTTTGATTCCGTTCATGGTCAAGAAATTTAGCAAGACCCACGTTTTAATGTTTGGCCTGTGCTTAGCGGCCTTCGGTCAAATCTTGATCTTCTTCACTGGTAAGTCCCTGATTGGTTTAGGGGTTGCCTGGAGTATTGCGTCTGTCGGAACAGGGATTTCCGTTTCCATGCCATTTGCCATGTTATCAGACACGGTCGATTACGGGGAATGGAAGAATGGTATCCGGGCCAGCGGTTTCTTAACGGCTATCGGGAGTTCATTCGCCATCAAGATGGGCTCTGGCTTAGGCGGTTGGGCACCTTCAATGATCATGGCCAACGCTGGTTACAAGGCCGGTGCAGCGCAGACGGCGGCTTCATTGGGCGCTATCAAATTCTGTATCAGCTTCTTACCAGCTATCTTCTTCGTCATTGGCGCAGCCATCATGATTTTCTATGCGCGCTATGAAAAGAAGGAAACGGGCATCCGAGCTGACCTCGCTGAAAAACGTGGCGAATTAGCTGAGGAGTAGCCGTTCGCTTAATTAGATAAATGACATCGGGAGGGCTGGCAGGTGTGTCAGTCCTTCCGTAGTCTGAAGTCAGTACTGCTGTTAAATCAGGATAACTAGTTGACTGGCAGTTAATATCGCAGGAGGTGATTGGATGGCACAACCGGCTTACATTTCTATTTCATGTCTACCGTTACCCACGTTCATTGAAGGGGGCTACGCGACTTTTCGTGCCGGTGATCATCACCCCAATCGGAATAATCTGCAATTTTTTATTCTGATGATCATGGTGAAAGGAAAACTGTTTATTTCAGAAGATGATCATGACTATACTGTTAAACCGGGTGAAATGTTTGTTCTGCTACCCATGCATCACCACTACTCCTGGCATGCGATTACTGAAGATACGGGGTATTACTGGCTACACTTTTACGTATCAGGTCACTGGCAACAGCAACCCACCTTGGTGCCGATGCGTTCGGCCATTAAGGTTCCCACACTGCACCACTATACGCCGACGGAAACACTGTATTTGGCGAAACACACGCAGCTACAACACCAGGACCGCTTGATTCAGATGACCAAGCAGATTTTCAAGAATAGCTCGGCCACCGAAGAGTATGGTTTCTGGCAGGCCCAACAGTTGTTTATTGACGTCTTGCAGGAGGTACAAGTCCAGTCGCAGGAGGATTCTGCGATGGTTCGGCTTTCTGGTGCGATTCAGCGGTACTTACGGGACCACTTTAACGAAAAAATTACCAACACCACGCTGAGTCAGGCTTTTCACTTTCATCCGAATTACTTGATTCGGACCTTGAAGGCCACCACGGGATTGACGCCGACGGAATTTTTACGGCAGTATCGCATGGAAGAGGCCAGCAAACGCCTGCTTAACACCAATATGCTCGAAACAGAGATTGCTGAAGCGATTGGGTTTCAAAATATTTATTACTTTTCGACAGTCTTCAAACAATACACGGGCTTGTCACCCAGCCAATATCGTCAGGCCAACACCCGACGAATCAAAACGGACAAGGAGGGGCAAAAATAATGGAATCAACGCAATTTAAGCTCGCGGTCAACTCACGAGGGGCCGTTATCAGCCTGCAAAATCAGCAAGACGCCCATCACATGAACTGGGTCGTGGATCCCGCTTACCTCGAACAGGTCGGTTATCAGGACACGGATAAATTATTCGGTGAATTTAGCCTGACCGTGGGGGATCACAGTTACGTCAGCAGTGACGTTACCCCTCAGGTAACACAAACCGCTGACCAAATTACAGTCGCGTACCCGATTGCCGACTTAACGGTTACAGAAACATATCGTTTAACAGGCAAACAGGTTCAATGGCAAATTAGGGTCCAAAACCCAACGACCACGACGGTCACGCTGAATCATTTTGGCGTATGGGCTTCCTTGGCTTACGTGATGTTCCGCGACAAAAATGTTTATCGTAACATGTCAGATTCCGCGGCGGTTTTCCCTAGTATCTCCGCCAACTTTACCAAACTGGCAGGGGTCCGGCGCGACAACCAAGGTCCCAATCTAGGCCTTTTCCAAACCAACGGCGTGACGCAATCTGTTGGGACCTATAACGAGTGGACCAACCGGTTCTTTGAAAATGTTTCTCCGTCACTGGATGGCTTGTTATTCCATCAATTGGAACTGGCCGGTGGTTACCAGCCGGGGGCGGCCCCAGCGAATGACTGGATCTATCCGCACGACGCCGTCACGATTGGCGGCAATGATCAGGTGACTTGGGATTTTGTTTTAGAACCGTTCACCAACCAGGCTGACTTTCAACGCGTTGCCGCTGCCAATGGGCATCCGGTCGTCCACTACGATCCGCTATTGACGATTGGTCAAGCTACTGCTATTAGCATCGATCTTCCAGCGGGCAGTCAACTCCAACGCTTGACGCTGGAATATCAATCAGCCGGGCAACACCACCGTGATGACGTGACGGCCGACTATCAAGATGGCGTGCTCCGGACCGCCGTCAAGGGTAGTGGGGAACACTGCTTGCGAATTACGTTGGCGGATGGACGCCAAGACTTGGTGGTCTTCAACGTCATGGCCGCCGTGCGTGACCTGATTGAAACACGGGTAGACTGGTTGACGACTCACGCATTTAACGGCAAAACCCAACAGCCTTACGATGCGTTCACGCCCATTTCCAATCAGGGGGAATCACTGGGGAAACTCAGCTTGATTTTGCAAACGAATCTCTTGCACCAAACCGCCAAGACGGCCGACCAAGTGCAAAAAGTTGAGGCCAGTGCGGTCAATTACGTGAAGCAAAAATGGTTCACGGACGGTGACTTCCTCAAGCCTGTCAACTTGTACGGCGACTTTTACCGGGACATGGATTTTGAATATATTGGCCACGTTTACTACCTGCTGGCGCAATTCGATCAGGCAACGCTACAGTTGCATTCACCAGCGACCTACTTGAAGTGGGCGGCCCAAGTCTTTAATTTGCGGGTCAATGCTGACTTACACACCTCGCAACGGGGGAAGGAAGAAGCACACACGCTGGGGGTCTACTTCCTGTACATCAATGATTTATTGGCCGCTCTCAAGGCGCAGGGACTAACGGCAGAGTACGAACAGATCAAACAATGCTGGGAAGATGCCACGGCTCGCGTGGCTGCCCACAGCAGTGAGTACCAAGCGGCCATCACCGAGCACTTCTATGACAATGCCGGCTTTGGTCCGGCCACAGGCGCCTTAGCCAATGCCGGGTACGTTGATCAAGCTCGCTTGTACGCGGAGCTCCTGAAGGCCAACATTGGCTACAGCAATGATTTTCGTAGCCAAGCGCCGGATCGCTGGTGGGAAGCGCAATCCTACATGATCCATTCGCTATGGGGAGGAATCACCGCCGCATCTGCACTGGATGCCTATGAAGTCTTGGATGACAACGACCTCTTATTGGCAGCTTATCGGGCCTTTGTCGGCGTCCTCTACATGTATGACAGCCATGCCACGACACCAACCAATCAATTGGCGCCAGGTGAAGCGGCCTCAACTTACAGCATCGCGGGGCCTAACTTGAACCGGCCGGACCTGTCGCGCAACCGTTTTGGTCAATCGACCTTTGCCCAGGATGGCGGCATTTACACACGGCTATTCCCAGATGGGGATACCGGGCAAGCTGATTGGGATATGGGCGAAGAGCTAGCAGCGTACCTCACCGGCTTTGGCCAGAGTGCCTACCTGTACGAAACGCCGGCGGGTGACTTAGCCGTCGTTAACGGGCACTTGGAACAGCTCTCTGAGACGCAGTACCGGGTCACCAACAATGCCCCGTACCCGCACGCATTTAAGTTCATCCATCGGCAAGAGGTACTGGTCACGTCAGCGACACAGGTGATTTATGACACAAGTAAAGGATTCTTACCACTATCGGTAGCCGAATAGAATACACACCAACGGGGAAGGTCTGAAGAGACCCGCCCCGTTTTGTGCTAGCGTCAAGTGAGAACGGTTGCACAAAACAGAGATTGATTTATCCGGATAACCAGGCAATAACCGCTTACTTGGGCAATTGGAGGTGGGGACGTTCAGACTGTTTCAGTGAACACCCTTCCTCTTAATAACCAACAAAACGGCTGCGCCCAAAGAGCCAACGCAATGAAAACTGTGTGGGAAGCAGTCAGCAAGTCAAAAATCGAATAATACGGACAAATATTAAAAACTACTTGATTTGTACGAATAAAAATTGTACAATTCTAGTGTTGAGTCATAAGTTATAGAGATTAATTAGCCGACAGAGCTATGGAGGTTTATCGCATGAGTGCGGATAAGATTATTCAGGATGTTGAAAGCGGTAACATCTCGTTGGGAATCGAATTAGGTTCCACGCGGATCAAAGCCGTCTTAGTAACGCCCGACTTTAAAACGATTGCTTCCGGCAGTTACGTTTGGGAAAACGAATTGAAGAAGGGCATTTGGACGTATAGTTTAGACAACGTCTGGGCCGGGATTCAAGCCAGTTACCAAGCCATGGCCGCGGAAGTTAAAGATAAATATGGCGTGGCCCTGACCAAGATCGGTTCGATCGGTGTCAGCGCCATGATGCACGGGTACATGGCTTTTGATGCCAACGACCACTTGCTGGTACCTTTCCGGACTTGGCGGAACAACATCACCGCCGAGGCGGCCGATACCTTGACGGATTTGTTTGATTTTAACATTCCGCAACGCTGGAGCATCGCCCACCTGTACCAAGCCATCTTGAACCAAGAAGACCACGTCAAGGACGTCACGTTCTTCACGACGCTGGCCGGCTATGTTCACTGGCAATTGTCTGGCGAACGGGTCATCGGGATCGGCGACGCTTCCGGGATGTTCCCCATTGACAGTGCCACAAAAGATTACGATGAAAAGTTATTAGATCAGTTCCGCAACGTGAAATCGGTGCGGCAATACCACTGGGACATCAAGGACATCTTGCCTAAGGTGCTCTTAGCTGGGCAACCAGCCGGTAAGTTGACCACTGATGGGGCCAAATTGCTGGATCCCGCTGGCAACTTAACTGCTGGCAGTGTCATGGCGCCACCAGAAGGGGATGCCGGGACTGGGATGGTCGGCACCAACGCCGTCCGTGAACGGACCGGGAACATTTCCGCCGGGACGTCCGCCTTCTCGATGGTGGTCTTGGACCAACCCATGAAGGCCGTTCACCGCGACATTGACTTGGTCACGACCCCAACTGGTTTACCAGTTGCCATGGTCCACACCAACAACTGTTCTTCAGACATCAACGCCTGGGTCAACCTATTTAAGGAATTTGCCCAAACGATTGGCGTTGACTTGAAGCCTGACGAACTGTACGGTGCGCTCTTCAACAAGTCAACCGAAGGGGATGCCAACGCCGGGGGCCTGTTGAACTACAGCTACCTCTCTGGCGAAAACATCACCAAGATGACGGCTGGCCGGCCACTCTTTGTCCGGACGCCGAACAGCAACTTTACCTTGGCCAACTTCGTGAAGACGCAGTTGTACGCTGCGTTTGCCCCATTGAAGATTGGCATGGACATCTTGGCTAACGAGGAACACATTCACTTGGATTCCTTGATTGCTCAAGGTGGGCTGTTCCGGACGCCTAAGGTCGGGCAACAGGTCTTGGCCGATTCTCTGAACACACCGATCACCGTCACCAACAATGCCGGTGAGGGGGGTCCTTGGGGGATGGCGGTTCTGGGCTTTTACGTCACGGACGCAGATGCCAACGAAACGCTCGAAGACTTCCTGGATCACAAGGTCTTCGCTGATCCTGAAAGCACCACGGTCGCACCTGACCCCGCTGGTGTGAAGGGGTCCAATGAATTTATCGCCGGCTACAAGGCCGCCTTACCCGTTGAAGGCAAGGCTGTGGACTTACTGGCTGACTAACGTTAAAGGAGAAATAGCATGCTTGAAGATTTAAAACAAGAAGTTTACGAAGCTAACATGCGGTTACCGCAACTCGGCTTGGTCTCATTTACCTGGGGCAACGTCTCCGGTGTCGACCGGGAAAAAGGCTTGTACGTCATCAAGCCTTCTGGTGTGCCTTACGATGAGCTGAAGGCTAGCGACATGGTTGTCGTCAACCTGGCTGACGGTAAGGTCGTTGAAGGGGACTTGAACCCATCCAGCGATACGCCAACCCACACGTACCTGTACAATCATTTTCCAAATATCGGGGGCATCGTTCACACGCATTCCCCTTGGGCCGTTTCCTTTGCCGCAGCGAAGATGGATATCCCAGCCATGAACACCACCCACGCGGACACCTTCTACGGTGACGTGCCAGCGGCGGATGCCTTGACGAAGGAAGAAATCGAAGAAGACTACGAAGGCAACACGGGTAAGACCATCGTCAAGACCTTCAACGAACGCGGTATCGACTACGAAGCCGTTCCCGCAGCGCTGGTCAGCCAACACGGTCCTTTCTCATGGGGCCCAACCCCGGACAAGGCCGTTTACAACGCCAAGGTGCTTGAAGTGGTTGCCGAAGAAGACTACCACACCCTGCAACTGACGCGGGCCAACCGGGAATTACCACAATACCTGTTGGACAAGCACTACCTGCGTAAGCATGGCGCCAACGCTTACTATGGCCAAAACAACGCCAAGTCCAAGGAACACGCTGCTCGCGAGTAGCTCATTTAACCCTGTTAAAAATTAAATTTAAAATCTCTCAAAGGAGTGTCACTTATGTTATCAGTACCAGATTATGAATTTTGGTTCGTTACCGGTTCCCAACACCTTTATGGTGAAGAACAATTGAAGTCCGTTGCCAAGGATGCCCAAGACATCGCCGACAAGTTGAATGCCAGCGGCAAATTACCTTACAAGGTCGTCTTCAAGGACGTCATGACGACCGCTGAAAGCATCACCAACTTCATGAAGGAAGTTAACTACAACGATAAGGTTGCCGGGGTCATTACCTGGATGCACACCTTCTCCCCAGCCAAGAACTGGATCCGTGGGACGGAATTATTGCAAAAGCCACTGTTACACTTGGCTACCCAATACTTAAACAACATTCCTTACGCCGACATCGACTTTGATTACATGAACTTGAACCAAAGTGCTCATGGTGACCGCGAATATGCTTACATCAACGCCCGGTTACACAAAAACAACAAGATCGTTTACGGCTACTGGGGTGACGCTGACGTGCAAGAACAAATTGCCCGTTGGGAAGACGTGGCCGTTGCCTACAACGAAAGCTTCAAGGTGAAGGTTGCCCGCTTTGGCGATACCATGCGTAACGTGGCCGTCACTGAAGGCGACAAGGTTGAAGCTCAGATCAAGATGGGCTGGACCGTTGATTACTACGGTATTGGTGACCTGGTTCAAGAAATCAGCAAGGTCGCTGACGCCGATGTCGACAAGGAATACGCCGACCTCGAATCTCGTTACGAAATGGTTCAAGGCGACAACGATGCTGACAAATACAAGCACTCCGTTCGCGTACAATTGAAGCAATACCTCGGGATCAAGAGTTTCTTGGAAAAGGGCGGTTACACGGCCTTTACCACCAACTTTGAAGACCTTTGGGGGATGGAACAACTCCCTGGCTTAGCTGCCCAACTCTTAATTCGTGACGGCTACGGCTTCGGTGCTGAAGGTGACTGGAAGACCGCTGCCTTGGGTCGGGTCATGAAGATCATGTCCCACAACGACCGGACGGCCTTCATGGAAGACTACACGTTGGATCTGCGGAAGGGCCACGAAGCCATTCTCGGTTCTCACATGCTGGAAGTCGACCCATCCATCGCTTCCGACAAGCCACGGGTTGAAGTTCACCCATTGGATATCGGTGGCAAGGCTGACCCTGCTCGGTTGGTCTTCACTGGTTCTGAAGGCGACGCCATTGACGTCACTGTTGCGGACTTCCGTGACGGCTTCAAGATGATCAGCTACGCCGTTGACGCTAACAAGCCAGAAGCTGAAACGCCTAAGTTGCCAGTTGCTAAGCAACTCTGGACGCCAAAGGTTGGCTTGAAGACTGGTGCTTTGGAATGGATGAAGGCCGGTGGTGGTCACCACACCATGCTTTCCTTCTCCTTGACCGAAGAACAAATGGAAGACTACGCTACCATGGTTGGTATGACCAAGGCTTTCATCAAGTAAGCTTATGAAAATGAAGTGGCCGCTCGCCGGTATTTGGCGGGCGGCCGCTTTTCGATTTAAGCGGCTAGGATTGGTGTTGCTGGCCGCCTTGCCGTTCGCCAAATATGGGTTGGAACGCTGAGGGCGCCGGGCCGAGCCAAAAGGCGGTCTCGACCCTCAACTTGGAGCCGATAAACCGCGTCTCCAAGTTGTCAGTTTTCTAAGCGGCAAGACCCGCGCCACTAAGAAAACTCCCACAGCTGAACCCATATTTGGCGAACTATCGGCTACGTTGGTGCTTAGTGGAAACCAGAGTGTGTGTGCTGGCCGCCTTACCGTTCGCCAAATTTGGACCGTGACGCTGTGGGAAGGACCGGTCGAAGCCAAAGGGCGGTCTTCAACCTCGCTTCGAGCCGAAAATCACGTCTCGAAGACGCCAGTTTCCAAGCAGTTCACTTGAAAACTCCCACGGCTGAGTCCAAATTTAGCTCACTCACGGCTACGTGGCAGGACTATGCCACTACAGCGATATTCCTGTTAACTTTGTAGGTAATTTCTAACGTAACCGGAGATAGTCAGAGATGTAAATTACTATGACAACAGTGTTAGCTGAGTATTTTTCTCGCAGCGTGGGACGTGTTTGGAGATTGACGGGTAAGTTTATTCAGATAACCCATATTAGGTAATGCTGCCATTCCGCACCCATGTAGCCGAGAGTGGCGCGAAATCTAGGCTCAGCCGGGGAATTTGTCAGCGGGCTTTGCTGATAAATTGGTGACTTTGAGACGGTGATTTTTCAGCTCAAAGCAAGCCACGAGACCGCCCTTCGGCTCGGGGTGTCCTCCCCCAGCGTTCCAGCCTAGATTTTGCGTTACGGTAAGGCGGCCAGCACGGACCACCTAGCGTTCAACGACCAATTTTGTCGCGATAGATCGTCGTGTCACAATGAAACTAATTACTTTTGAACTTGCAACCGATAGTAAATAACTGTGCATAGGAAAGAGGAGGAAACTCATGCCAAAAACTGAAAAAGAAAAAATGATTACCGGTGAGTTGTTTAACGTCTACGACCCCGAATTGGTTGCCGAACGTGGCGTTGCCCGTGACCAGGTGGAAGCGTTGAACGCGCTAGGGGAAAGTGACCCTGAGGAGAGTACACGGCGGGTGAAGGCCTTATTTGGGACCACTGGAGATGCTGTCGAGGTTCACGCGACCTTTCGCTGTGACTATGGCTACAACATCTCCGTGGGCGAAGACTTCTTTGCCAACTATGACTGCACGATTCTGGACGTGGCGCCGGTGACCATCGGCAAGCACTGTCTACTTGGGCCGAAAGTGCAGATCTACTCGGTCAATCACCCAGCAGACCCGAAGCTGCGGCGCAACGGGGCCATGGGGATTGGCAAACCCGTTACCTTAGGCGATGACGTTTGGGTCGGTGGTGGCGCCATCATTTGCCCCGGCGTTTCACTCGGCAATAATGTAATTGTCGCCGGTGGGGCGGTCGTGACCAAGTCCTTTGGCGACAACGTGGTCTTGGGTGGCAATCCGGCGCGGGTGATTAAGACTTTGGCATAATGCTAAATGAAGGTGGCTGACCGTGATGGTGGGCCACTTTTTTTGCACTTTCATGAATGCGCTTACATTAAAATGAGATGGTCTAAGAAAGCAAACCAGAAAAGTAATACGAACGTAACAAAAAGTGGTTGATTTATCCGGATAAATGGCATAAAATAAATCTATTGCGTTTGTGAAAACGTTTTACTTATTTTCATCAAATTGTTGTCACCACAAACGTTAAGCGGATACATGTGAATTTATTGGACCATTTCTGGAGACAGGAGTGATTCGTCGTGCGAGAGAACGATGAGAGACATTGGGAGGTCTAACAATGACTAGCAAAAAGAAAATATCAAGCGGTTTCATTTATTTTTTCGGTTCCTTTGGCGGCATTCTGTTCGGGTATGACATTGGGGTCATGACCGGAGCCCTGCCGTTTCTGGAACACGACTGGAGCTTGACGAATGCCGGACTGATCGGCTGGATTACGTCTGCCGTGATGTTTGGGGCCATCTTTGGTGGTGCGATTTCCGGGCAATTGTCCGATAAGCTCGGCCGGCGGAAAATGATTTTGATCTCAGCCCTGATTTTTGCGGTGGGGTCCTTACTATCTAGCTTTGCGCCCAACCAGGGGTCCTATTACCTGATTGGCGTCCGAATCTTCTTAGGACTGGCCGTTGGGGCGGCGTCCGCGTTGGTCCCAGCGTACATGTCAGAAATGTCGCCAGCACGGTTACGGGGGCGGCTGACAGGGATCAACCAAACTATGATCGTTTCCGGGATGCTGATTTCGTACATTGTCGACTTTCTTTTGAAAGGGCTACCAGAATCCTTCGCCTGGCGCTTGATGTTAGGGTCAGCGGCGGTCCCCGCGATTATCCTCTTTGCCGGAGTATTGCGGTTACCCGAATCACCACGGTTCTTGGTGAAAAACGGCGACTTGGCAGGGGCCAAGGAAGTCCTGAGCTTCATCCGACCGGCCAACGAGATCGACCATGAATTGGCTGAGATTCAGGCTGCGGCCGTTGATGAAACCGCTGCCGCGAAGAACACGTCGTGGGGCACGCTATTTTCCAGCAAGTACCGGTACCTGGTGATTGCCGGGGTCGGGGTCGCCGCCTTCCAGCAATTCCAAGGCGCCAACGCAATTTTCTACTACATTCCACTGATCGTTCAACAGGCGACGGGGAGTGCGGCCAGTTCCGCGTTGATGTGGCCGATTATCCAAGGCATCATCTTGGTCATCGGGTCACTGGTCTTCTTAGTGATCGCAGATAAATTTAACCGGCGGACACTACTGACACTGGGTGGCGTTGTTATGGGCGCTTCCTTCATCCTGCCAGCTATCTTGAACCTGATCATTCCCGACAACAACCCCATGCTGATCGTGGTCTTCTTGTCCGTATACGTGGCGTTTTACGCGTTTACTTGGGCCCCATTGACCTGGGTATTGATTGGGGAGGTCTTCCCGTTGGCCGTTCGGGGGCGCGCATCCGGGTTGGCATCGTCCTTTAACTGGATTGGCTCCTTTGCGGTGGGCTTGCTATTCCCCATCATGACGCAGTCCATGTCCCAAGATGCCGTTTTCAGTATCTTTGGGCTGATTTGCCTGCTGGGGGTCGCCTTTGTCCGGTTGTTCGTTCCAGAAACGAAGGGGCGGACGCTGGAAGAGATCGAAGCTCAGGGGACACAGAGCAAGAAGGTCTACGCGACCTCAGAATCACATAATCATTAGTGAACGAAAAAACGGACTCGGCCAAGTTGCGGCGAGTCCGTTTGACTATCCAACATTAACGTGCACAAGTGTTTACCAGCAACCCATGGCGCTACTCCAGCTCCCCATGCTGAGAAAGCCCCCGAGAACGATCAGTCCCAAGGCCACTACCGTAAAGACCCCCAGTAATGCGACAGTATCCTTGTCATGGTTTGTTCGTGGAATTAACCTTGCAACTAAGAAAATAATAAAAGCAATACCGGTTACTAAGATTAAGCTACCGGTCAGCCAACTACCTGGCATCATGTGTATCTCCCCCTTTTGACTTACATTATACAGAGTTTTGGCGGGAAAGGGGGAAATAGCTCCCGTGAATTCGCCGGCTATGGTAAAATGAGACTTAATTGCAGGTGGTGGCCGGACTAGGACATCACCATCAGAAAAAGACTTTGTAAGGGGTGACAACAATGATTGATCGAATTGAAGCAAGTGCGAACGCTTTGTGGCTGACCCCCAATGCAGATGGGTTGATGCGCTTAGGGTTTGCGGATGATGGCCGTGAATTAGTCGGACCCGTAACGCACATTACCTGGCTGGTGACCAGCGGTAAGGTGAAGTTGGGGACGCCATTTATGATCGTTCACGGTGAGCAAGAAGACCTGACGTTGCGGTCGCCTTTTGCGGGGCGCATCCAAGCGGTCAATACGGCATTAGCGGCGCATCCGGAACGGCTGAATAACCGCAATGACGACCTGGATTGGATGATCGATCTTGTGGACGAATAGAGGAGACAGCGTATGGAGTTAAGTTGGCAGGTGACACGGTCAGTCACCAGTTTGAAACGGTTCTTGAACCAACAAGGCGTCAGTCACCGCGTCTTCAGCGATTTGAAGCGTGACGGCAGCATCAAGGTCAATGGCCAAATGGTCACGCCGGCCGTTGACCTGCAGGTGGGCGATACCGTTACGGTCGTCTTGCCGGCAGAAAGCGCCGACCCAGCCGTGGCAACCAGTCAGACGCCAATCACGGTCTTATTTGAGAATCGTGATTGGTTGGTCGTGGATAAGCCGGCGGGACTAAACGTGGTGCCCGGGCCCGCCAATCGGACGGATACCCTGGTCAACCGCATCAAGGGGCACTGGCTAGCGGAAAATGCCGAGAATCAAGTGCCGCATATTTTGACCCGGTTGGACCGGTTCACCAGTGGCGTGGTGTGGGTCGCACGGTATCGCCTGGCCAACAGTCTGGCGAGTCAGCTACAGGCGGCCCATCAGGTGGATAAACGTTATCTCGCGGTGGTCAGTGGTCAATTAACCGATGACCATGGCCTCATTGACGCCCCGCTAGCCAGCGACCCGGCCGGCTACAACCAGATGGTCTCGCCGGCGGGTAAACCCGCCAAGACGGAATACTGGGTCGTCCAGCGTTGGGCGAATGCCACGTTGGTGCGGGTCAAATTGCATACGGGGCGGACCCACCAGATTCGGGCGCATTTTGCCTCACTGGATCACCCGCTGATTGGTGACGAACTGTACGGGGGACCGCAACTACACGGCATGACCCGGCAGGCCTTACACGCCCAGTCACTGGCCTTCACCGATCCTTTTACGGGGGATGCCCGGCAGTTTAGCAGTGAGCCGCCCGCTGACTGGCAGCGGTTATTGAGAAGTTTATCTGAGGAGTGAGCACATGCCAGAAGAGTCACACATCACTTGCCTAGTCGACGGCGAAGTCATTTCGCTGGAAACGGGCCTTCAGCTAGCGGAATTGGAAGTGGGGTTGCGCAACCGCATCAAGCGCGATTATCCACAAAGCCAGCCCAGCGACTACATTTGCGGGCATCATCTTTTGAAATACCGCTTGGATCACGTAGACGCCATGATCAACGCTGACTTAAAACAGACGAAAAAAATTAATCATAAGTTGACCAAGGCCCTGCAGAGCGATGACTATGACATTATCGACGTCAACGACACCTTGAAGGACAGCCTGACGTTTGGTCAGAAAGTCTCTGACGACGTGGCCCGGTTCGGCGGTTCTTGGGGCTTTATCTTCGTTTTCATGTTCGTCTTGATTGGCTGGATGATTGTCAACGGCCTGCACGTCTTTGGGGTCAACTTTGACAACTACCCCTTCATTCTGTTAAATTTAGTGCTGAGCTGTGTCGCAGCGATTCAGGCGCCCATCATCATGATGAGTCAGAACCGCTCCGCAGACCGGGACCGGATGATGGCCGAAAACGACTATCACGTTAACCTCAAGTCCGAACACGAACTGCGGTTACTTCACGCTAAGGTCGACCACTTAGCGCAGAACCAGGTCCCCCATACCATGGAGGTCGAACGGTTTCAGTTAGAAATTTTAGGTGAAATTCGTCAAGAACTAGCCGAATTGCGGACCGCCAAGGCCGCTGCGGATTCGGCAGAACGAAGGGAGTCTCACCATGAGCAAGTGGATCACCGCTAGTCTCTTATTTGTCGTCGGGTTGGTCTTTGGCCAACGCGTCGCCGGGCGTACTGCCCACTAACGCAAAACAAGTCTCATCGGCCATCGTGGCCACCAACAGGTTCCATTGCCAGCACCTTGGCGATGGGCCTGTTTTGGTTTTGGGGATGGTGGCGGCTGGCCGCCTTACCGCGGCGCGCCAGATGCGTCAGAACGCTGTGGGCGGACGCACCGAGCCTGAAGAGCGGTCTTGGTACTCGCTTTGAGCCGAAGCCCACGTCTCAAAGACGCCAGTTCCCTAACCGACTGCGTCGCTAAGGGAAATCCCACGGCTGAACGCATCTGGCACGCCGCTCTCGGCTACTGTAGTGGTCAACACAATTGACTTACCCTTTCTTTATCGGCAACTGAATACGGGGGATGACATCGGCCATGATGGGGACGTCAACCTTGCCTAGGGCTACCGGGGAACCCCGTCCGCCTACCGTTCGCCAAATATGGGCCGGAACGCGGTGGGCGGACGGGCCGAGCCACAGGGCGGTCTCGACCCTCAGCTTGAAGCCGACAAAACGCGTCTTCAAGCTGCCGGTTTCCTAACCGGCATGAATTGCCGCTAAGGAAACTCCCACGACTGAGCCCATATTTGGTGAACTCTCGGCTACTGTGGTGGTCAATAATATCTATAGCTGGGGCTATCAACGCCAAAAAAATAAGTGGTTACAGTCTAACGTTTGGTTATCTGAACATCCCAACTTGCCGGAGGAGGCCAGGGGTGCAGCCAGCTGTGTCGACGGTGTTGGCTGAGGTCCTTTCTCAGCCTACAGCGTGGGGCGACTTGGGAGACTGGTGGGTTATGCCAGGCTTTCAAGCGAACCGGAAGCCCGCGCCTGGGCTGGAGGTGTCCCCCATAGCAGGCGGAACCCCTGGCAGCCGCAGGCACTGGTTTCCGCCATTTGCAGTTGAGGGGCTCTCAGCGTTCCAACTCATCTCTAGCGAACGGTAAGGCGGCCAGTACGGCCGATGGACAGCAAATGCTTTGACAAAGTTGCGTGGCTCCGGTAGGCTTAGGATTAGAACTAGAAATGGAGGATTTTTTGTGATAATTCGTGAAGCTCGACCAGCGGATGCGCCTCAGATAGCACCGCTGATGAACTTGATCTACGACGAAATGGAATTGACCGACCTGGAAGACGTTCCAGGCCCCGACTTACTGAAGGTCATCACGGCGGCGTACCGTACGCGGACATACTTGTCCGGGGCGGCAACCACGGTGGTGGCCGAGGCCAATGGCCAAGTAGTAGGGGTGGCATTCGGCTATCCTGGTGAAAATGAGGACGTTGTAGATGACGTGATGACTCGCCTAGCAGCTCAAAGTGCCGCTTTCGACGAACCATTTGATTTAGATTCAGAGACCGCAGCCGGTGAATGGTATTTGGATTCATTGGCTGTCTCGCCGGACCATCAAGGGCAAGGTATCGGTCGCCAGTTATTACGGGCGTTACCGATTTATGCCCAACGGGACCGGCAAGCCGTTATCGGCCTCAACGTTGACTTCGAAAACCCTGACGCCATGCGTTTGTATGAGCGAATGGGCTATGAAGTTACCGGTAAGCAGATGATTGGGGACCACGAGTATTACCACATGCAACTCGAGATTGGCCGACCAATCCGAGTGACCAACTAAGCTTAACTCTGAAGTGGAGACCGCCTGGCAATTTGGCTGGGCGGTCTTTTTTTACAAAAATTTTATTGTAAATACAATAAAATTACGCTAAACTAGGGAACAACGTCAGGAGGCGAGGACAGTGACAGAGATTTTACGCCCTATCGGCAGTATCGCGCGGGCCCTGGAATCGATTGCCAACCGGGAATTTCAACAGGTTGCGCTGACCAAGGGCCAGTACCTGTATTTGGCGCGGGTCGCCGAGCAACCGGGTATCATTTTGGAACGGCTGATAGAATTACTGAAGGTTGACCGGGCCACGGCATCGCGGGCGGTCCAGAAGCTGGTGACGGCGGGGCTCTTGGAGAAACGGCCCGACGACACCAATCATAAAATCAAACGGCTTTTTGTGACGGCGCAGGGGGCAGCCATTTACCCCCTGGTTCAGCGCGAAAATGCCTATTCCAATGACGTGGCGCTGGACGGATTCACCCCGGCCGAGGCGCAACAACTAGCGGCGTACCTGAAGCGGGTCGATGCCAATATCGCGGCCAGCTGGCAGGCAGTCAAACGCGGACAAAAGCGAGATTATTAAGGAGTTAATTGAATGACTGGAAAAATTAAAGCATGCACCCCAGCAGAAGTGGGGCAGTTACAAGCGGTGTGTCGCCAGACCTTCACGGCGACCTTTGGCGCGGACAATACGGCCGCTGACTTGGCGGCTTATTTAGACACGGCGTACAATCAGCCGCAACTCTTACAGGAGATGCGGCAGCCGACAACGACTTACGACCTGATGTGGGTCGACGGTCAGGTGGCTGGCTATCTCAAATTAAATTGGGGACCGACGCAGTCTGAACAACGTGGCAACTCGGCATTGGAAATTGAACGCATTTATATTCTGCCAGCGTTCAAACGACAAGGACTGGGGCGACAATTTTACCAACATGCCGTGGCTCAGGCCCAGTCGTTGGGATTGACCAGCATCTGGTTGGGAGTGTGGGAGCACAACCCAGCGGCTCAGCGGTTCTACCAGGCGATGGGTTTCCAGTAGGTGGGTGACCACGTCTTTCAGTTGGGGTCCGACCAGCAACGTGATTTAATTTTAGCCAAGACGCTGGTATAATGGTGAATAACTTGCTGGCGAACCATGCTGGCGCGTCTAGGAGGAAGTTTAACGATGAAAGACAATATTCAACTGGGTGACACTGAATTTGCCAACATGATGTTGGTCTTAAAGCAACCGGTCACCCAAGCCAACCACAAGGAATTCAAGTTCCTCGATGGCACCGAGACGGGTGAGATGCAAGAGATTGCGCCCGACATCTGGGCAATGCCCGCCTACATGCAGGAAGATGACGACTTCACCATGTTCTTCTTGACCACGCAAATCGAATCGGGTGAGACCGTGATGGCCTTTGCCACGGGTGAAACGGCCGACGGTAATTTTCGGTTGAGCCAACCCATGGTCACGGGCGCCGGGCTGAACCTATTGCATCAGCAACAACCTGACCGGGCCAAACGGGTGCTGAAATTCTTGAATGACATCTCCAAGGCGGATGAAGGCGACTGGCGGCTAGTTGATTAACCATAATAATTGTCGATTGGATTAGGCGATTCATAGATGACTGATTCAATTGTAGAATGACTTATTGGCTAAAAACGATTTTCAGAAAAGTCCATTGACCTGGCTTGACGGACTGGGTATACTAATTAAAAATATGTTCCTTTAACGTTGTCCCGTGAGGCAATGAAGGGTGCACGCTCTGGCAGATGCTGGGTTAAGTCTAGGCTTAAAGTGGGCACGCGCGTTTCTTCACGGGAACGGCGTGTCCTTTTTTAATTTGAGATCTGGAGGCTTGTTCATGAAAACACCGTCGCGTTATCGCAACCCGGACGCTTTGATTGACATTTGGGAGCGGCCCAGTTGGGGACAATGGCTAGGTTTATCGCTTCAGCACTTATTTTCCATGTTTGGCTCGACCGTCTTGGTGCCCATCTTGGTGGGGTTAAATCCCGGCATCGCACTCTTTAGTTCGGGCGTGGGGACTTTGATGTACATTTTGATCACCCGGGGAAAGATTCCGGCGTACATGGGGTCGAGTTTCTCGTTCATCGTGCCAATGGTCGCGCTGATGAAGACCACTGGTTACCCGGGAATCGCTCAGGGAACATTGGCCGTGGGGGCCGTCTACTTGGTCGTGGCGTTGATCGTCGTGTTGATTGGATCTGACTGGATCAACAAGGCGCTACCGCCAATCGTGGTGGGGCCGATGGTGATGGTCATCGGCCTGTCGCTGGCGGGAAGTGCGGCGCAAAAGGCGACGGTCGACGGCGCGGGCACCTATCACTGGCAATACTTTGCCGTGGCGATGGCGACGCTCCTGTTGACGATTGGATTCAACCTGTATTTACGCGGCTTCCTGTCGCTGATCCCGATTCTACTGGGCATCGTCGCTGGTTACCTGATTGCGGCAGCTAGCGGCCTGGTTAATTTTAAACCGGTGATGCAAGCAGCTTGGCTACAGTTGCCCAGTTTTGAGGTGCCCATCTTGAGTTACCCGTTGCATTTCTATTGGGGCGCCATTATCAGCCTCGCACCGATCGCCTTTGTGACCATGACGGAGCACATCGGGCACATCACGGTGCTCAATGAATTGACGCACCGCAACTTCTTCGAGGACCCCGGCTTACATCACACGTTGGCCGGCGATGGATTGGCTTCGATCATTGCCAGCTTCGTCGGTGGCCCACCGGTGACGTCTTATGGCGAAAACGTGGGTGTGCTGGCCATCACGCGGGTGCACAGCGTCTACGTCTTGATTGGGGCGGCAACCTTTGCCATCATCTTTAGCTTCGTGGGTAAATTAAGTGCGCTGATCGAAAGTATTCCCAATCCGGTCATTGGGGGTATCAGTTTCTTGTTATTTGGGGTGATTGCCTCCAGCGGGATGCGAATCCTGATTGAAAAACACGTTAATTTTAACCGCAAACGCAACCTGATGATTGCCTCGGCCATTTTGGTCATCGGCATTGGCAACGCGTACTTAAAGGTTGGCCAGTACGAATTCTCTGGTCTAGCCGTGGCGGCGGTGCTGGGTATCGTGTTGAACTTGGTCTTGCCGGACAACGACTAACCGTAGCCAGCCAGATTATAGTGTTAGAGAATCAATGAGAAACACAATGCCAGTCACTCAGGAAAGTCTGAATGGCTGGCATTGTGGGTTAGTGATTTGATTGTGAGAATATGGGCGTCCTCAGCGTCCCAACTCATCTCTAGCGAACGGTAAGGCGGCCAGCAGGGAATGAGTCACCAGGTCAGCCGCCAATGGCAAAGTAGCGGAGGACCGCCATGGCCATGATCCCCACGACCACCACCATCAACAGGCTCTTGGTCACGATGCCCGCTAGCGTTGCTGGAATCGCCGCAAGACAGTTGGCAACGTTGAGTGTGGCCAAGTGACCGGCGTGGGCGACAAAGAGGCTCTCGCAGCACAGTGCGGTCATAATCGTGATGGGCACGAAGGACAAAAAGCTGATCAGCCAGTCTGGCATGTTGAGGGATTTAACAAAAGCAAATGGTAACACCCGCGACAGCACCGTAATGGCGCCGCAACCGAGGATGACCCAGAGTTCGGTAAGACTTATCGACATTTTTTCAACTCCATTCCGAATAGGCAGCCGGCGATGGTCGCCACTAGGAGCGCAAAATTTTGGCTCATGACGGCGATCAAGAAGTAGTAGGCCAGGGCGACAAACAACATGACCGTTAATTGCAGCGACATCCCCAGGTGTTTGTCACTGATCAGCTGGAGGTAGACCAACCCAATGAACATGGCGGTCAGGGCAAAGTCGAAGCCAAAGCGGCTGGGGTCGTCAATCAATCCGCCCAGTACGGCGCCAATCACCGTGGCCACGCCCCAAACCAGGTAGGCCACCAGGTTGGCGGCGGACTGCCAAGCAAAGCTCAACCGGCCGTGGGTCTTATTTTGTTTGTTCATGGCCAGCGCGAAGGTCTCGTCAGTCACCAGCGTGCCAATCAACAGGTTGCGGGTCAAAGACTCGTGTTTGAAATACTGCGCCAGACTGGTGCTCATCAGAATCATCCGAGAATTGACCAGAAAAGTTGAGAGAAAAATAGCGGAGAGAGGGTCGTGTAAGAGCAACATGCTGGTAATGATAAATTGGGCGGATCCAGCGTAAACGATAAACGATAAGCCGGCGACCACCAATAAACTGAGGTGACTGGTGTGGGCAACGATGCCAAAAGCTAGCCCCACACCGATGTAACCGAAGACGGTTGGCAAGACGTCGCGAACGCCGGTCCTAAAGGTCAGAGAAGGCCCCATAGACAAACTTCCTTTCTGGTTTCTAATGTGATTTTAATCTCCAGTTTAGCGCTAACTTATGGTCACGTAAACCCGTAATTTATTCGTAAAATAGACATGTAAATTTTATGGTCGGAAAAGGTTGCATTTCGGTAAAGGTGGTTGTATGATACTCTCATTGATAACGAATGAAAGTGAGGGTACAGGCGATGAAGATGAACTTAACTGAACTGGCAGCATCAGCACACGTTGACGCAAGCCGCATTGAGGATTACGTGAAGAATGGGCTTCTAGGTAAGGAACACTCCACAACGGAATTCGATGATTCAGATTTGTACTGGATCGATATGATTCAATGTTTTCAGGATAACGGGACGTCTTTAGACGACTTGTCCGGGTTGTTACCACGCTGCCGTAAAGGCCAAACGCAACTAACCCAGGTGAACTAGTTAAGGTAATGAATCGGTAAAATGACCCACTCAGCAGCTCCACGGTTTTCGGCCGTGAGCTGCTTTTTTTGACCGCAAAATGGCATTGGCGAGGCAGGTCGCCTTACCGTTACGTGAAATTCTAGGCTGGAACGCTGGGGAAGGACGGTCGGCGCCAAAGAGCGGTTGCCAACCTTGCTTTGAGCCGGGAAAACACCGTTCTGTGGCTCGGACCGGCGCCCACCGCGAACCGGCTCATATTTAGCGACCGGTAAGGCGGCCAGCAACCACCAATATCGTCAGCAAGCAAAAAAGCCCTAGCCACCACCAAAACGGTAGTGACTAGGGCTTTTCAGCGAGTCGGAACGGTTACTTCTTGACCTGGGCAATCAATTGCTTCATTGCTTGAGCCTGGTAAGCCGCAGTGGCTTGCTTGGTGACTTGTTTTTGTTGCGCCGCAGACATGCTAGGATTCTTGGTCATCGCTGCCATGACGGCTTTCTTCACGTAAGCCGTGGCGGCAGTCTTTTGCTTGGCCTGGAAAGACTTAGACTTGCTTAGGGCTTGCAACTTCTTCGCTTGGGCCGTGCTCAAGACGGTCCAGTTCTTGTTGATGTAAATGGTATTGGTTTCCTTCACGTACTTATGACCGTTACCGGAAAGACCAAACCAGAACTTGTAGGCGCCGTTCTTGTATTCACGGTAGACCTTCTTGGTGACGATACGGTTGGCACCTGTGGTCCGCTTGACGACGTTTTTAGTCGTGACCTTGGCCCGAGTGTGTTGCGTCTTCTTGGCGTTGACACTGGTCTTATAGACGTAGACCTGGTGCTTGTCGGCCGTCCCGATGGCTTGGTAGATCATCATCGGCAACTGCTTAGACGGTGAGGCCGAGTAGATCTTTTGCGTAGACGTTTCCGTAACTTCGTGCAGGCCGTAGTGGTCATGGTCATTTTTCACCATGAAGAAGATACTGGTCAGCAGGCCGATCACGGAAATCGCGGTCAAGATGTTGCTGAGTGGTCGATTGGAAACGTACACGTTGAAGACGAAGGACAGAACAGCAAAGATAATCAGTGTAAAGATGATCATTATGCGGCACCTCCTTCAGTAGTGGCTTGGTTTTCTTCAGCCGCACTCTTGTCTGCTAAATGGACGGAGTGGTTGCTGCCCTTCAAGAAGAAGGAGATGACTAAGGCAACCACACAGAAGCCAACGGCAATCCAGAAGGCCGCGTGGTAGCCAGACAACGTTGCGTTGATGGCGCCATTGGCGTAGCTTAATGGGTTAGTCGTCAAGACGTGCTTGGCTGGCATTTGGCCCTTCGTCACGTTGGTCAAGACACTGATCAAGATGGCAGTCCCCACGGAACTCGCCACTTGACGCTGGGTGTTGTTAACGGCCGTCCCATGAGAAATCATGTTCAGTGGTAAGGCGTTCATCCCAGCGGTCGTAGCTGGCATCATGACCATAGCAATCCCAAACATCCGCAGTGCGTAGAGTAAGACGATGTACAGCGTGGACGTATCCTTGGTGATCCAGACGAATGGTAAGGTACCAACCGTCAGTAAGAACATCCCCATTGTAGCCAAACGCTTGGCACCGAAGCGGTCAAAGGCTCGACCGGTGATCGGACTCATGATCCCCATCATCAGGGCACCGGCTAACAGCGTTAAGCCAGAGTGGAAAGCGGACATGCCCTTGACCATTTGCAGGTACAGGGGGATGACCATTTCGACCCCGACCATGGCCATGTTGACCACGGAACTCAGGATAGCGGAAACGGTAAATTCTTTAGACTTGTAAACTCGGAAATTCAAGAATGGATCGTCCATCTTCAGTTGACGCCAAATGAACAGGCCAACGAAGATGAAGCCAATGGCTAAGGTCGACAGAACGATCGTGCTGCCCCAGCCGTCGTCACCAACGGAGGAGAAGCCGTACAGCATGCTCCCGAACCCAATCGTGGATAAGACCACGGACAAAAGATCCAGCGGCTCCTTATGCGTTTCAAGGACGCTGTGCATGATCCAGAAGCTGGCGATGACAACAACGGCCACGATTGGAATAATCATGCCGAAGAGGTCCCGCCAGGTCCAGTTATCAATGACCCACCCAGACAGGGTCGGGCCAATCGCTGGTGCTAAGCCGATAACGATACCGGCCAGCCCCATGGCAGTTCCCCGTTTGTTAGCGGGGAAGATGGTCAGCATCAGGGTCTGTAGTAATGGCATTGAAACCCCAACACCCACGGCTTGAATGAGCCGGCCAATGAGTAACATGGGAAAGCTCACGGCAGACCAACAGAGAATCGTTCCTAAGAGGAAGGTCGACATCGCGCCGATGTACAACCACTTGGAGCTGATGGTCGTTAATAACCAGGCACTAATGGGAATCATGATCCCGTTGACTAACAAGAAACCAGTCGTCAACCATTGTACGGTGGAGGTCGACACGTCAAAGGCCTTCATCAAGGTTGGGTAGGCGGTACTTAAAATGGTTTGGTTCAGAACCGTACAGAAAGTCCCCACCAGCAGTAAAACGACGAGTAGCGTTCTGCTGTAGGACTTTCCGTTGGTATCAATTGCAGTTCCCAATGTATATTCCCTCTTTATCCATAAAATTGAGAGCGTAAAATATCTTGTGTAAATGCATAAAAGATTTCTGAATTGTATAGAAATAGGGAATGCCTTCCCTTAT
>NZ_JAMXAZ010000021.1:0-47906 GCF_024718525.1 Levilactobacillus yiduensis | reverse complement strand
GGCCCGTCCTCAAAAAACGAGGACGGGCCATCTCTTTTTAAATTATATTTCAATACGGTCAGTTATTAGGTGCTTACCACCAGCTAGCGTTAATTGAATCTAGTGTCACCGACAAGCACCAATATACCAGAGTCAGCCGGCGTTTAGCGTTACCAGCCGAGTCGGAAGTGGCCATGGTCCCGAGAATGGGTGAAGCTAGGCCCAGATTATCAGTCACAAAAAGGCCTTCGCCAATTCCCAGTGGGGTGGCGAAGGCCTTAGTCGTTTAAAGATTAAGCGTTAAAATTATCGTTTTCCACGTCGCGGATGAAGGTTGCCAAGTGATCGTAGTAAACTGGCGCGTTGTCGATCATGTGGTGGTGACCACCTTCTGGCGTTGTGACGAAGCGGGAGTGTGGAATCAACTCAGCCATCTTCTTACCAGTTGCCAGTGGCATGGTTTCGTGTTCCCCAAAGGTCAACAGGGTTGGCACCTTGATGTCCTTCAGATGATCACGGAAATTCCATTCGGCCAGCTTGCCCTTGATGACGAATTCGTTGTCACCTTGGAAGGCACCATAAACGTCGGTTGCCATGGTGCTGATCAAATGAGAAATGGCAGCGGGCTTCTTCCGGTCCACATAGCCATCGTTTAAGATGTCCACGTAGCTTTGATAGGTCGGATCGTCATAGTTGCCGTTAGCTTCGATCTTCTTCATGTAAGCCACTTGGTCAGCGGACAGTGCCGTTTCCCGAATGTGGTTGATGCTTTCAACGTATTCGTCGATGTTATCAACCATGGAAGAAATGATTGCTCCCTTCAAATGTTGGCCGAATTTCGCAGCGTACATTTGAACCAAAGCGCCACCCCAAGATTGGCCAATCAGGTAGAACTTGTCGATGCCCAGCTTTTGCCGAACTTCTTCAACTTCATTCAAGAAATAGTCGTAAGTCAAATATTTCTTGGCGATTTCTGGGTCGCTATAGTCGGGCTGATCGGAGTACCAAGACCCCAGTTGGTCGTACATGTGAACCTGAACATTCAGGCCTTGTGCGGCGAGTTGCTTGGCGGTGTCTTCCCAGTATTCGTGGTTGCCACCAGGGCCACCGTGCAGTGCGAGCAGGTGGATGTCACCAGTGCCTTGGGTGTTGGTCCAAAGGTGGTAGCCGTTGTCTAAGGTGATGATCGTGGTACCTTGTTTCATGAAAAATTCCCCCGTTTCTAATGAGTTATTAATAGTTTATCACTGTTAGCCACATTTCTAAACACTTAACCTTTGACTAGTCAGAGATTCGTGTGACGTGGTGGTAGCTGTGTCGCCTGCGGCTGCCGAGAGTTCCACCTGCTATGGGGAACGCCTACAGCCAAAAAGCGGGCTTCCGGCTCGCTTTGAAGCCTTGCCTAAATCGCAAGTCTCCAAAGTCGTCCCACGCTGTAGGCTGAGAAAAGACCCCAGCCAACACCGTCGACACAGCTGGCTCCACTCTCGGCCTCCTCCGGCTAAGATTGCGTGGCATATCAGCGGTTGTATTAATTGGTTAATAGCGGTTGGTGGTGTCTTGGAACAGAACTAGCCAGTTGTGCTGACATGAACTATCAGAGTCGATAGTGGAGAGAAAGCCAGGCTCAGCGCGATTGTGTTTGGCCACTACCTTTAGGGTGTATGGGCACCTTTGAGGGAATACCACATTAGCCCCAGTTGCTAATGAATCGGTAGCTACCGAGACTTAACCTGGATGCCGTTGAGCAACCATTCCGTAGCCGAGAGTTCGTCAAATATGGGTTCAGCCGTGGGAGTTACCTAAGCGGCATGGTTCATGCCGTTTAGGTAACTGGCGTCTTTGAGACGTGAACTTCGGCTCAAAGGTGAGGTGTCGAGACCGCATTTTGGCTCGACCCGTCCGCCCACCGCGTTCCGACCCATAGTTGACGAACGGTAGGCGGCCAGCACACACCCCGTTCGTCAAGTACCAACCACAGTTACTCTGCCAAGTAAGGCAGGTGCAAGGCGGAGTTGCCGAGCTGGATGGAGTATTGCAGGTCCTGGTTACCACGGACGGTCATGCCAAAGTCGGTGGCGTAGATGACCAGCCCCAACTGGTGCCCGGCCAATAACCGGTAGTGCGTTGGCTGCAGGGTCACGCTCAGGTCGTAGAACTCGTTAGGCTTCAACGCATCGACGTGATAAGCGTTGGTCCGGTTTTGCAGGTTACGGTGGCCCTTGGTGATCATCTTAAATGGTGTGGTTGCGGCCGGCTGAAATTCACGCAGGTCGTCTTCACGCCAACGGTAGCCTTCGTCGAGGGCCTTGCGTGCCAGGATGGTTGGCGAGACGCCCAAGCGTTTGGCCTCCCCGTAATCCACGATTTGAAAACTCAGCATCCCCACGGGCTGGTTGACGGCCACGCGCAGGTCGATGACCGGTTTGCCGTCCAACAACAGGTCGTCGGTCAGGACCGCGGACTTGAAAATCAAGCGGTGATTGAACATGTCGTTGTGCTTGTCACCCAACAGGTCTTGTTGCCAAGCAGCAATGTGGTGGGTGTAGTGGTTGTACTGTTCAACTGGCAGTTGATCGTTGAAGCTCGTGGCGTATGGCAACGGCTCGTGCGTCTGCTGGTCGACCAGTTCGTCGTGCTGCAGGTTGAAACTGCGCGTTGGATTGGTCGGCGCATCCCAGTCGGGGTAGGCGTTCCAGGTTTCCGGTTGCACATTGTCTTGGATGATCACATTTGGCAACAGCGTTTCGGCTTGATTGTCGACGCCTAGCAGCTCGTGGGTCAGCCACAGGTTAACGATGTCGGTGTAGTCGATCGACCGAAAGGCGTTGATGTAAATGTGTTGGCCTTGGTGCAAGATCAGCTTCTTGGCGACGGGCAAGTCACGCACGGCGTTCCAAAGATTATTGACGTTGCGTGGCTTGACGTTCCAGTCATTGAGGCCGTGAACCAGCAACAGGTCAGCTTTGATATTCTTGGCGTTCTTCAAATAGTTGCGCGCGTCCCAGAAACGGTTGTAGTTCCCGGTGACCCGGTCTTGGTCATGGGTGATGGCGGCGAGGTCAGCCTGCCATTTGGCCTGGATGCGGTGATAGTCACCGGCTTGGCGTTGCCGGCTAAACGTTTCCTCGGCCAGCACGTCGGCGTCTTCACCAGGGAAGCCACCGGGGGCAATGACCAGGCCACCGTCACGGTAGTAATCGTACCAGTTGGAAATGGCGGCTTCGGAAATGACTGTCTTGAGACCGGCGACACCAGTGGTTGCGGCGGCCGTGGCCAACGTGCCCAAATAAGAGCGGCCGGTCATGGCAACGGCGTGATTGCTCCACCAAGCGGGGATGGCCTGGGTGGCGGCGCGGCTGGTGAAGGCCGTGCGGTTGCCAGCGAGCCATTCGATGATGGCAATCGTCGAGGTTGTTTCCTCGGGATCACCAGTGGCCCGGACGCCATCGGAATCCAGCGTACCGATACCAGCGGCGTAAACGACGGCAAAGCCGCGGGCTAAGAAGTAGTCATTGAGCGTGTAGGATTGCTCACGGGCAAAGGTCTGCTCGGCATCCTTGGTCGTCGCCGTGACGGGCCGAGGAGCGGGCACCGGTGTGGTATCGGGTTGCGCGGTTACGTCGGCTAAAGTCGCGTCATTGGGCTGTTTAGGCTGTAGTGGCACGTTGACCTTGTGCATCATCTGGTCGCCGGCCTCATCGTTGGTGCCCTGGTTGTAGGGACTGGCGGTGTAGAGGACGGGAACTTGCAACCCCGCTTCCGTTTCAGCGGGGCGGATGATCTCAGCCTTCAATAGGTCGCGTTGGCCGTCATGGTCGGTGTCCTGTGGGCTTTCGACGTACACGACTTCGCGAATCAAGCGGGTCGTATCAAAGACAGCTTGGGACTTGCCGTTGAAGATCAACGGTTTTTCGACGTTAGGGTCGTGAACGAGGGGGTCGAAGTAGCCGTGAGTGGTCAATTGGTCTAAGAAGGTCTGGCCGTTCTTCGAGTGGGTCGTCAACAGCTGGTACCAAGCCTGTTTCAGCTCGGCGACGGTGAAATCAGCACCAGCGTGGTCGGCTACCGGCAATTGGATCTTGGCCATGGCTGCCAGTGGGTCGGCTAAGGTGAAGTCGAGGTCCACGGCAAACCCAAGTCGTTGTAACGCCAGGTTATAAAAGACCGTGACCGGAACGTTGTTGTGGCTATTTAAGAAGTCCCAGCCATCAGTATCTGGCGTGGCCATCAGGTTGGCCAGTTGTTGGTGAATGACGTCTGGCGTTTTGAATTCCGGCCAGCTCCGGTCGTAGAAGTCTTGTAGCAGCAGACTAGGGGTACTCAGGTCAGCATTTTTCTCATCTAAAAAGTGAATCCGTTGAAGTTCGTCAAGGGCCTGGGCGGGTGCCGTGGGCCGAATGGCAAATTGTTGGTTACGCATAAAACTTCGCCTACCTTATCAATTTTTTTAAATCAACGTTTCTTGGAAAAACAGGGTGTCGATGGGTGACGTGGTGTGGGGCTGGGCGCCTCCGTTCGTCAAATATGGGGTGGAACGCGGTGGGCGGACCGGTCGAGCCAAAAAGCGGTCTCGGCCTCGCTTTGAGCCAGAACCCCGCTGTCTCAAAGACGCCAGTTCCCTAAGCGGCAAAAACCACCGTTAAGGGAACTCCCACAGCTGAACCCATATTTGACGAACTGCGGCTGTAGTGGTAGTTGTCAGTAACGATTGTTTGAGGCAAAACGCTGTTACTATTGTTATGGTCGACAATCATCAATCAGCTCTGCCAGTCGTTACCTAGAACCTAGGATTGGTCGTTGAGCCGGCTGTGACGGAGACCGTAGCCGAAGTAGATCACCAGGCCCAATGCGAACCAGATGGACGAGGCGATCCACGTTTCAGCTGGCAGTTGCAGCATCATGTAGAAGCACAGCAGGCCGGACACAATCGGCAAGTATGGATACAGCGGTACTTGGAAGCCGGTGTTGTGGGGCAAGTCCGGCAGGTGACGCAACCGGAGAATCCCAAATGAGACGAACAGGAAGGCCACCAACGTCCCAATGTTGACCAGGTTAGTCAGTTGTGCCAGGGGGACAAAGCCGCCCAGCAGAGCGATGACCACGGTGATGACGGCCAGACTGTGCTTGGGCGTTCCCGTTTGCGCGTCGATCTTACCCAAGAACTTGGGCAACAGACCGTCACGCCCGACGGAATAAATCAGCCGCGAGGAACTGTAGATCATGGTGACCATCATGGTAAACATGCCGGCCAACGCCCCCAGGGAGATGATGCCGGACGTCCAGTTTTGGTGGACCAGCGTCAGGGCAAACGAGACGGGGTCCGCCACGTTTAGCTTGGTGTAGTGCACCATCCCGGTCAAGACGATGGCGACCAGCATGTACAGCACCGTCGCCACGATGAGCGTGCCGATGATCCCGATAGGCATGTTCTTCTTGGGGTTCTTCACCTCAGCGGCGGACGCGGAGACCACGTCGAACCCGAGGTAAGCGAAGAACACGGTTGAGGCGCCCCGCAGAATCCCCTTGGACCCGAACGGTGCGAACGGTTGCCAGTTGCTGGGCCGCACGTAGAAAATGCCGACCGCCACAAAGAGAATAATAATGGCAATTTTCACGATGACGATGGCATTGTTGATACGCATGGATTCGCGCATCCCGCGGTTCAGCAGCCAGCTGATGAAGAAGACCACCAGAATGGCAATCAGGTTGCCATAGGTGCCGTGCGCAGGGTCATAGGGGCCGGTTGATGGCATTGGGCAAGTTGAGCCCGAACCCGGCTAGAAATGATTTGAAATAGGCGCCGAACGCATTGGCCACGGCCGCAACGGCCAGGACGTATTCCAAGATCAACGCCCAACCGAGAATCCAGCCAATGATTTCGCCGAAGACCAGGTTACCGTAGGAATAGGCTGAGCCAGCGACGGGAAGGACGGAGGCAAATTCGGCATAGCACATAGCCGCGGTGGAACAGACGATGGCGGCTATCAGAAAGGATAAGACGATGCCGGGACCACTGTACTGCGCAGCGATGGTGCCGGGTAAAATGAAGATCCCGGTCCCAATGACGGCCCCAATCCCTAACGACATCAAGTCCTTGGCCGTCATTGTTTTGGCAAAGTGTTGGTCACTTCGCAAGTAGTTATCTAAGCGTTCGCGACGAAATATACGCGCAAGTCCCATAAAAAGCCTCCTAATATAATAGATGAAACACGATGGTGCAATGTTATTGGTGCTGGTCGCCTACCGTTACGCGAAACTCTAGGCTGGAACGCTGGGGGAGGACGGGGTGAGCCAAAGGGCGGTCTCACCCCTTGCTTTGAGCCGGAAATTCACCGTCTCAAAGTCACCAATTTAGCAGCGAAGAACGCTCCTAAATTCCCCGGCTGAGCCTAGATTTCGCTTCACTCACGGCTGAGAGGGTGGATTATTGGTGGTCTCCCCCATAATATCGGTTAGCAACTGGCGTGAATAGCGTAGTGATGTAAGGTTGACCGGCTTAATGATCATACCAACGTTACTGATTTTCGCTAACGTAGCCGATAGTTCGCTAAATATGAGCTCAGCCGTGGGAGTTTCCTTAGCGGCGGAATCGCCGGTTAGAAAACTGGCGTCTTTGAGACGTGTTCTTCGGCTCAAAGGCGAGGCGTCGAGACCGCTTTTTGGCTCGACCCGTCCGCCCACCGCGTTCCGGCTCATATTTAGTGAACGGCAAGGCGGCAAGACAACCGGCAAGTGACGCAGCAACCCCATATACTGATAATACACATTGTGCCCGCAGGTTTCAGCAGTTTCGGCGGTTTTTCCCGCGAAATGATGATGTTGCAGATAGTGTACCCTAAGATTAAATTAAAAGTCAATGAGAGTTCCGGGCAGTTTTCGGAAAAAGGTGCGCAAATTCTCCCCGTTGGCGGGCGTTTCGATTTAGAATAGAAGGAGTTTAGTTTTACGCCGAGGAGGAAACACAACATGATTACCGAAAAAGCTAGCGGAGCGGTCGTTTACCGGTTGGTCGACGGTCAGATCCAATATCTACTATTAAAGAGTGCGACTAGTCATTTCTGGGGATTCCCCAAGGGCCATGTCGAGGGCGACGAAAGTGACATCGCCACGGCAGTTCGTGAGATTCGCGAAGAGACCAGTTTAGTGGTCGCCATCAATCCAGAATTTCACGCCGACCTGAATTACGATATGGCCAATGGGCACCACAAGCACGTGGTCCTGTACACCGCGTTGGTTCCCGCGGACAGTCAGATTACGCGTCAAGTCGAAGAGATCAGTGACTTTGGCTGGTTCGACTACGCCACGGCCAAAGATACGTTAAGCTACGAGAATTTGAAAGGCTTGTTGGTTCAAGCCAATACCTATTTGGAGGATCAGCATGACGCCTAAAGTATTAGTGATCACCGGGGCAACCGGGACGGGCAAGACTACGGTGCAAAGATACCTGGTCAATCACTATCCGGTCACCAAGGTCATCACCCACACCACGCGGCCCCCACGCCAAGGAGAAGTCGATGGCGTGGACTACTATTTTGAAACGCCGGCAAGCTTTCCCAAGAACCATTACCTGGAATCGGTCGTGTACGCGGGGTATCATTACGGCTCGTCCAAGGAAGGGTTGGCGCGTGGCTTTGAACGGGCACCCTTTGACGCCATCGTGTTAGATAGTGCGGGGGCCGTCACCTACGCCAAGGAGCTGGGCGATCAGGCCGTGATCATCTTTCTCACCGTCAGTCAGCCGGATAAATTGGCCCATCGGTTGAGCAAACGGGGCGATGACGAACACATGATGGCCCAGCGCTTGGCCAGTGCCGAGTATCGGCGTGACTTGACCATGCCACTGGCATTACGGGGCAAGGCCATTCAGCTGAACAATGATGATTGGCAACAAACGCAGCTCAAGTTAGACGACCTCATGACACGGCTCCAACGGGATTGAGGCATTGTATAGTTGAGTTTCGCAGTAAGTATGATAAACTAACAGGGAATTCGGCAACGTAGAGCTTGCTGGCCGCCTACCGTTTAAGCTAGATGTAGCTGGCATTATCTGAGTGCTGCTGCAGGTTGAAGTGATTAAATGCCTCCGTCAGCCAGCAGTTCCGCCTGCTATGGGGAACGCCTTCAGCCTGGGAAGCGGTCTTCCGGCTCGCTTGAAAGGCTGACAAGGACCGTCAGTCT
Organism: Levilactobacillus yiduensis; assembly: GCF_024718525.1. Classification (NCBI taxonomy): domain Bacteria; kingdom Bacillati; phylum Bacillota; class Bacilli; order Lactobacillales; family Lactobacillaceae; genus Levilactobacillus; species Levilactobacillus yiduensis. The sequence continues at coordinate 39,746 of NZ_JAMXAZ010000021.1, read as the reverse complement.
TTCAAGGCGTCCCACCCAGTAACCTGGCAAGAAACGCCAGCTAACTGGGTCGACACAGCTGGCTGCACTGCTGGCTGACTCCGGCGGATTGCTACTTATCAGTGATTGTATGTTAGTCCAAAACCAATGGTAAAATCAGTTGGTACTAAGGGTTAAGCGCGTTGTCGATTAGCAATCACCCTGTAGCCGAGAGTCCGCCAAATATGGGTTCAGCCGTGGGAGTTCCCTTAGCGGCGTTCCTTGCCGGTTAGGGAACTGGCGTCTTTGAGACGTGTTCTTCGGCTCAAAGACGAGGTGGTGAGACCGCCCTTTGGCTCACCCCGTCCGCCCACCGCGTTCCGACCCATATTTGGCGGACGGTAGGCGGCCAGTTCCATCCAATTTTTATGAAATATCGTTTGACTAAAAAATAACACAAGGAGGCCACCCATCATGGCAGAATCTTTAAGCACCGCCGTGGCGATTTTAAAGAAGAATAAGTTAAAGATGACAAAGCAGCGGCACGCACTACTAGAGTTTTTGCTGACGAACCAGGCCCATTACACCGATGTGGTGACCGTCGACGCATACATGCGCACGGAATTCCCGGGGATGAGCCACAACACGGTTTACCGGAATCTAAAGGAATTCGAGGAAGTCGGTATCGTCGAGCAGAACACGGAACAAGAAAGGGCGCGGGTCAAGTACCAGTGTGACCTGCACCACCAACACCATCATCATTTTGTCTGCCAAAATTGTGGCAAGGTGATCGAACTGCAAATGTGCCCGATGGATTTCTTCACGGATCAACTGCCGGGTTGTGAAATTGCGGGCCACAGCTTTGAACTTTACGGCTTGTGTGCCGAGTGCAAAGCGGCCGGTGTTCAGGAACAAGACTTAGTGAAAAATTAAGAGAAATTTGACAGATTTTTGAGTTTCCTATGCGACAATGAGTTTAATTAGGTAAACGGAAGGAGGAATGACGCATGGGGTATCGCACACCGCCCTTGATTACGCCATTCGCAATTGTGTCGATGGCACTGGCTCTCGGAGCAACTAACGTGGTGACGAACACCGTCACGAAGACCAACGAAGGGGCTTCACGGGTCTCAAATACGAGCTCGTCGTTAGTCAGCAGCTTCTCGAGCGATTCGAAGAAGGCTAGTGACGATAGCAAGAAGAAGGATTCCGATTCGTCCAAGAGTAGCTCCGATAGCAGTAGTGATGAGTCTTCAGATAGTTCATCCACGGATACAGAAAGTTCTTCAGCGAAGAAGACCTCGTCGACGGAATCCAGCGCCGCTAATACGACAGGGACCACTGGGAGTACCGGCACAACTGGCACCACCACGTCTAAGAAAAAGAAGACCTCATCTAGCGCCGTCAGTTCATCGGCGACGACGAATGATGACACAACGACCGACAACAGTACGGCTGATACGGCTAATGACACCACGGACACGACCGATAATGGTGCTAGCACGTACAGCCACACGACTGACACGAATCAATAACGAAGGAAGGGGGACCGACAATGTTAAGCTTTCTTGACATGGTCAACCACTATTTAGGGTACATCAACGTCAACGCAAAAATTAAGAACCGCATCTACGTCATCATTGGCGCTTTGGGGGACCTTTACCTGTTCTACATCGGGTTTCGGTATCTCCAAAATGGCCACCCATTCTGGGGCTTATTGATTCTGTTAGTTGCACTGATTCTGCTATATTTTGTTTATTTGAACACGGTGTATTACTTCACGGAGAAAAAGGCACCATTTGACATTTCACCCAAGATTGAAAAGTTACTGCACATTAAGCCCAAGGAAGCAGAAGAGGGCAACCAGCCAGTCGCACGTGGCGGCCGCAACATTCCGGCCAATGGGTATTTCGACGAAAAGAAAATATTACCCGGGAAATTAACCGCCAGTGACAGCGACGCCCGTAACGTGCAAAACTTGGCGACGCGTCTACAACAAAACCAGTTGCTCCAACTGGATTACTCTGGGTTAGGCGACCGGGAAATCATGGAACAGACGCGCAAGACGGGTAAACCCGTCTACGCCTCGGGGCCCGCGGTCTTGATTCCTTACTTCGAGATGCAAACGGAGGGCCAGCAACTGGTCGTTTATGCCGGCATCAACCAGGCTGAAAAGCAACGTGTCGGCGTGGTCAGCACGGTTGGCTTGCAAAATGTCGCCGACGTCCGTGACCAGTTTGAGTTGTATCTGGCCAACGCCACGCTGGTCGGTGGCCCATTCAAAGTCCTGGGCCGCACGTCGTTGATCGAACAACCCAACGACTTCCAGGTCGCGGTGCAGTTGGCTTACAAGCACCATGATGACCGACCGGCGGCGGAGCGCTACGCCAATCGTGGTACCACAACCACCGGTACCAGTCGCCAGGCCCGCTACGACACCACGTCAACCAGTGATGAACCAATGACGCGTACCTCGCGCTACCATCACTAAGATTAGTGGATTTACGATTGCCTGCGTCACTGGTGAAGATGCCTGACATCTTCAGTTCGCTAACTATGCGGTGCGGAGTCGTATCAACTAGCTTTAAATTCAAAATCATTGCGTCGGCCCGTTACTGGGGTCGGCTTTTTTTATTGGGATGACAAAGAGTTTCTAGAACAAATACAGGTGTACGTGGTTCTAACTGATGTCGTGAGAAGGGGCGTGAAAGTCGCAATTATCGTCGGATTGGGTTAGCGACTGACACCAATCGTTGCGGACAACCATCACCGTAACCGGGAGTTCGCCAAATATGGGTTCAGCCGTGGGAGTTCCCTAAGTGGCACGATTCTTGCCGCTTAGGGAACTGGCGTCTTTGAGACGCGATTTTTGGCTCAAAGCCGAGGCGTCGAGACCGACCTTAGGCTCGACCCGTCCGCCCACCGCGTTCCGACCTATATTTGGCGGACGGAAGGCGGCCAGTTCGTACCATGTAGCGAATCCCGACAATGTCTGTACCACCCTCTACTCTTACTAACGAAATCCAACCGTCTTTTGTCACCCCAATTTGACAAATCATGGCAAAAATCGTTTTACCAGTTGAAATGGTTGTGGTCATGAAGAATGGGAGACGACCAAGTCGACGCGGATCACTGCTGATGAAAAATTTTTCAGGACGAGTAGACCCGTGGTACACCTAATCTTTGACCCCTAAAACGTTCCGTAGGAGTGGCCAACCCAAGGATGTTTATTTTGACCGGGTAATTTTTTTGGTTTAAACTTTACTTTAGACACTTTAAAATCCAGTCTCAAGGGATTGGATGGGGCGCTAGTCGCCGCAAGCACGGCAAAAAATCACTAGTGGAGGGAATACTTATGTCAATGATTGAATTTCACAACGTGGAAAAGTATTACGGCGATTTCCACGCGCTGCACAATATTAATTTAACGATCGATGCCGGAGAAACTGTTGTCTTGATCGGGCCTTCTGGTTCCGGGAAGTCGACCCTGATTCGGACCGTCAATGGGCTGGAACAGATTCGTCACGGCCAACTGATCGTTAACGGCCAAGACCTGGCCAACCCGAAGACGGATATGAACCGGATCCGGAAGAACGTGGGGATGGTGTTCCAACACTTTAATCTCTATGCCAACAAGACGATTTTGGAAAACGTCATGCTGGCACCGCGGATCGTGTTGCACCGGGGTGAAGAAGAAAACAAGAAGGTCGCTATGGAAATGCTGGACCGCGTTGGTTTGGCAGATCAAGCACCGAAGATGCCATCACAACTCTCCGGGGGGCAACAACAACGGATCGCCATTGCGCGTTCGCTGGCGATGAAGCCTAAGTGCCTCTTGTTTGACGAACCAACCAGTGCCTTGGATCCTGAAATGATCGATGATGTGTTGAACGTTATGAAGACCATTGCCCGGGACTCCAGTATGACGTCGTTGATTGTGACCCACGAAATGGGCTTTGCGCGTGAAGTGGCCAACCGGGTTATCTTCATGGCGGACGGTCGTATTTTGGAAGACGATTCCAAGGAAAAGTTCTTCGACGGCGAACCAAGCAACGAACGGGCACGACAATTCTTAAGCAAGATTTTGACACACTAATCACAGGGAGGTATGCTCACGATGAAAAAATTAATTCGCAGTTTGGGCCTGCTACTCTCCCTGGTTGCCTTGACGGTGATTATCAGTGCGTGTGGCAGCAAGCCGCTGTCAGAACGGAACGTGTATCAGACTGACAAACAATCCAAGACAATTACTTGGGGGGTCAAAGCGGATACCCGATTATTTGGGCTGCTAGACACCAAGGATGGGAAGATCAAAGGCTTTGAAGTCGACCTCGCCACGGCACTGACGAAGCAAATGCTGGGGAAGAACGCCAAGGCCAAGTTCATTCAGGTCACGAGTTCGACGCGGATGCCGATGCTGAAAAATGGGAACATCGACGCCATTATTGCGACTATGACCAACACGCCAGAACGCCGCAAGCAAGTCGCATTTTCCAACACCTACTTCTACGCCGGCCAGTCATTGCTGGTCAAGCGTGGCAGTAGCATTAAGAACGTTAAGGATTTGAACAAGCAAAAGGGGACGGTCCTCGGGGTCGTTGGTTCTGACTCTGTGGAAAACGTGGCCAAGGTGGCGCCTAAGGCCAAGGTCTTACAATTGACCGACTACGCGCAAGCCATGACGGCATTGAAATCTGGTCAAGGCCAAGCGCTGACGACCGATAACGGGATCCTGTACGGGATGTCTGTCCAAAACCCGGGTTATGAAGTGACCGGGGGGACGTTCGTTTCCGAACCTTATGGGATCGCGATGGACAAGAACCAGACGCCGTTTAGAAACGCAACCAATAAGGCTTTAACTGAGTTGCGGGCAAACGGGACCTACGACAAGCTCTTACACAAGTGGTTCCACAACGTGAAGGGCTTTGACTACAAGGAGGCGGCTAAAGAATGATTCATATCTTTTCAGACTACGGTGGCACCCTGTTGTATGGGCTTGGCCAAACGCTGCTTTGTAGCTTACTCGCATTAATTTTCAGCTTAATTTTAGGAACGTTCTTTGCTCTATTAGAAGAATCACCAAGCAAGTTTGCGCGCGGGGTTGCCCGGGTCTACATTGAAATTTTCCGGAACATCCCATTGCTGGTCATCACCATGTTCTTCTACGTGGTCTTCCCGCTGTACGTCATCAAGATGAACGGGTTCACGGCCGGGACGATTGGGTTGACGCTCTACACCTCAGCCTTTATCGCTGAAACGGTGCGGGCTGGGATTCAGTCCGTTGACCCTGGGCAAATGGAAGGGGCCCGTTCCAACGGGTTATCCTTCTGGCAAGCGATGCGTTACATCATCTTGCCTCAGGCCTTTCGGTACGTGATTCCGCCACTGGGTAACCAGTTCGTGAACCTGGTCAAGAACTCTTCAACGCTGGCCTTCGTGGGTGGTTTTGATTTGATGTACCAAGGCAACGTCATCGCATCAAGTTCGCTGGAAACCATTGCGGCGTACTCGGCGGTCGGGGTCTTGTACTTGGTCATCACCATGCCGATCAGTTACTACATGCGCTACTTGGAAAAGCGGTTAGCTTAAAGGGGAGGGGACTAAATTATGTTACAAAACTTTATTGATGCCTACTCCCCAGATAACTTACGCTACCTGTTCGGTGGGCTCGGCATTACGATTTTAGTATCGATTGTGTCCATCATTGGGAGTTTCATTATTGGCTCGATTCTCGGGGTCATTCGGTACGTGAAGATTAAATACGTATCGGCTATTGTGGGTCTGGTGATCGATATCATCCGGAACCTGCCACTGATTTTAATTCTGTTCTTTACTTACTTCGGATTGCCTAACCTGGGGGTCAAACCAGAAATCATTCCGGCAGCGATTCTTGCCATGACGATTTTCGAATCGACCATGCTGGCAGAAATCGTGCGGTCCGGGATTCAAGCGGTCGACCCCGGCCAGATGGAAGGGGCCCGCGCCAACGGGCTGACTTACTGGCAAGGTCTGTGGTACATCGTGTTGCCTCAAGCCATGGTCAAGATGATTCCGGCGATCGTTAGCCAATTCATCTCACTGGTCAAGGACACGTCACTGGCAACGATCATTCTCTTGCCAGAAATGTTGTACCGGTCACAGATTATTTATGGGCAAAACACCAACTATATTATTCCAATGTTCGTGGCGATTGCCTTGATGTACTTCGTCGTCTGCTACTGCTTGTCCGTGCTCGCCCGTTACCTGGAAAAGCGCCAAGCCTAGCGCAACTTAACACGATTTCAAACGCCCAACCAGCCTGGTCTAAACCAGAGTGGTTGGGCGTTTTTTGGCAACATGGAGTTTAGATGTCCGCCTCACCACAACATTGATCATGCCAGTTGCCTGCGGCTGCCAGGGGTTCCGCCTGCTATGGGGGACGGCTCCAGCCAAAGAGCGGGCTTCCACCTCGCTTGAGAGCCTCGCCAGAACCGCGAGTCTCCCAAGTCGCCCCACGCTGTAGGCTGAGACAAAACCTCAGCCAACACCGTCGACACAGCTGGCTCCACCCCTGGCCTCCTCCGGCACGATAGTGGATTCAGTCAACAGTGCGGGACAATCCAGTTTGTATTAATCGTCAGCGCCTGGCGATACTGGCCCGTGGTCCGGCCAAGCAATCGCGTTACTTACATGTTGCTTCAACGTATTGCCAGCTGTCAGCGTACGCACCGACTGGTAGTTGCCACCAACCACTACTGTAGCCGAGAGTTCGCTAAATATGAGCTCAGCCGTGGGAGTTCCCTTAGCGGTGGGCTTGGCCGGTTAGGGAACTGGCGTCTTTGAGACGTGGGTTGCGGCTCAAAGGCGAGGCGTCGAGACCGCCCTGTGGCTCGACCCGTCCGCCCACAGCGATCCAGTCTCATATTTAGCGAACGGTAGGCGGCCAGCTAAAACCTGTGTTAAAAAAAGCCACTCGCAGCGGGCCGCGAGTGGCTAAATCAGGATTTATTCGGTAACGACATATTGCTTGAAGCGGTCGAAGTCGGCCGACTGTAGCTCTACCTTGAGCGCGGTGCCGTCTGCTTCATAGTTGGTGTCCAAGACGTTGGCGTGGTCGTTCATGTAGGCCACGACATCGCCGTCTGCAAATGGAATCAAGAAATTGGCCGTGACGTAGTTGTGGAAGACCTTTTCCTTAACGGCCTGAACTAATGCGTCAATGGAAGCCGGATCCTTGGCCGATAAGATCAGCTGGTCGCCGACACGGTTCGGGTAGTGGGCCTCGGTCAGATCGGCCTTGTTGAAGACCGTGATCATTGGCACGTCGGTAACGCCGATGTCCGTTAACGTCTGTTCCGTCGTGGCCATCATGGCTTCCTTGTTCGGATCCGCGTAGTCGACGACTTGAATCAAGAGGTCGGCGTTGGCGGCTTCGGCTAACGTGGAACGGAAGGCCTTGACCAGTTGGGTTGGCAGCTGACTGACGAACCCAACCGTATCGCTGAGCAACAGCTTCTTTTGGTCGGGGAAGGTCAGCTGGCGGACGCTGGTATCCAGCGTGGCAAACAGCATGTTCTTGACGAAGACTTGTTTTTCCTCGCTCTTACCAAATTCACGAACCAACGCATTCATCAGCGTGGATTTACCGGCGTTGGTGTAGCCGACCAGCGCTACGGAAGGCAATTCGTTGCGTTCACGTTGTTGCCGTTGCGTGGCTGCGGCTTGGTTGATTTCTTTGAGTTCGTGGTTGACGTGGTTGATGGACCGTTGAATGGTCCGGCGACTCATTTCCGTTTGTGATTCACCAGAACCACGGTTGGTAAAGCCACCGCCGCCACCGCTACCAGTTTGTTGGTCCAGCCGTTGTGAGGCGCTGGTGTGCAACCGAGGCAGTTGGTATTGCAACATGGCCAATTGAACCTGGAGCTTGGCTTCGCGGGATTGCGCCCGGTTGGCGAAGATTTCCAAGATCAAACCGGTTCGGTCGATGATGCGGGCCTTGGTGCCAGCTTCGAGGTTCCGAATCTGACTAGGGGTCAGCTCATCGTTGACCACAATGGTATCGACGCCATCGTCAATCACAATGGTTGCCAATTCCTCGACCTTTCCCGTCCCGAAGTAAGTGCCCGGGTTTGGCTTGGGTAGTGATTGCTGAATTTCTTCAACCACCGTCATGTTGTTGGCTTCCACCAAGTTTTTCAGTTCGGTCATCGAGTAGCCAAAAGTGGCCTGACCGGCGTTTAAGCCAATCGTGATGACCGGTGTTCGTGGGGTTTCTTCCAAAAGATCACCCTCCTTTAAAGTCTATGTGCCAAGTATAACATGCCAACCGCCAAACGTTGCAGGATTAGCTGACACTGACGGGAGTTTTCAGAAAATTAACGAGGTGGTGAACCGTTAAGTTGCGTAAATGATAATATGATGAGAGCGCCGGTGACCGTTGGATCTTATTATTACTGAATTTCCCAATTTTGGCCGAAAAAAATAGTCGGGAGTGCCTGAATAATAAGCTAAACTCATATTAATTAATATTTGCTATTGATTCTAATTTAATTTTAATATATAGTTGTCTGCAATAACCAATTGGTTAGGCAAACTAATTAGAGGGGTTGAAATGCTATGCAGGTAAAGTCGATTTTAAAATTAGGGACCGTCGCTGCGCTGACAACGGTGGCGTTGGCGGCGTGTGGGACCACCTCGTCGAGCACGGGTCAGGCCAAAAATCAAACCTTGAATTGGATGGAGAGCTCAGCGCTGCCCACGATGGACAATTCGCTGGCGACCGATGTCGTTTCTGGTGAGACGCTGAACAATACGGGTGAGGGCCTGTTGAAATTTGGCAAGAACAGTAGCACCCATCCTGGCGTGGCCAAGAGCTACACCAAGTCTAAGGACGGGAAGACTTACACGTTTAACCTGCGGAAATCCAAGTGGAGCAACGGTGACAAGGTAACCGCCAAAGATTTCGTCTATGGCTGGCAACGCACCGTGAATCCCAAGACGGGATCGCAGTACGCTTACCTGTACGCGGACGTGAAAAATGCGAATGCCATTATGAACGGGAAGAAGGCCGTCTCCACGTTGGGTATCAAGGCACTGGGGGACTACAAGGTCCAAGTTTCATTGATTCACCCAGTCAATTACTTCCCAACGCTGGTCGCCCAAACGGCGTTCTTCCCGCAAAATGAACGGGTCGTTGAAAAGTACGGCAAGAAGTACGCAACCAACGCCCAAAACAACGTGTACAACGGGGCCTTTAAGTTGACCTACTGGACGGGAACGTCTGACAACTGGACCCTGAGCAAGAACAGCAAGTACTGGAACGCCAAGGCTGTGAAGCTGCAACACATCAAGTTCAGTGCCGTCAAGGATCCCCAAACGGCGTTGAGCCAATACCAGAGTGGCAAGCTGGACGCTATTTACCTGAGTGGGCAACAGCCAAAGAACTACAAGAATTCCAAGGAATACCACGCACGTAACAGTTCACGGGTCGCTTACCTGGAACTCAACGAGAAGAAGGACTCTATGATGCGTAACGTCAAGGCGCGCCAAGCCCTGTCGCTGATCTTGAACCGTAAGCAATTCGTCAACAAGGTCTTGGACAACGGGTCGAAGGTGGCAAACGGTATCGTTACCGCTGGCTTAGCTGTCCGTGATGGCAAGGACTTCGCAGCCGAGGCATCGATTCCTGCTGCGACGGAACACAACGTTGCCAAGGCTAAGAAATTGTGGAACGAAGCGTTGAAGGAGACCGGCCGTAAGAGCTACTCATTGACGTTGATGGCCGATGACACCGCTGAAGGCAAGAGCACGACTGAATACGTGCAGAGTCAGTGGTCTAAGCTGCCTAATTTCAAGGTTACCAACAGTAATTTACCATACAAGACACGGTTAGCCCGTTCGGCTTCCGGCCAATTTGACGCCGTTGTGACCCTGTGGGGGGCTGATTTCCCTGACCCAATCACCGACCTGTCGTTGTTCACGTCTGACAATTCCTACAACAACGGGAAGTGGTCCAACAAGACCTACGACAAGCTGATCAAGGAAGCCACGACGACCAACGCCAACAAGCCGGCTGCCCGGTGGCAAAATATGATCGACGCCCAAAAGGTTCTGTTGAAGGACCAAGGGATCATTCCGGTCTACCAGAGTGGCAAGCCACAGCTGATGAAATCTAAGGTCAAGGGGATCGTGTACTTCCCAGTTAGCTCCAACTGGGACTTCAGCAAGGCTTATATTGGCAAGTAAACACAGCAGCATTGGACAGCTACACGGTATGAGCTGGCCGCCTACCGTCCGCCAAATATGGGTCGGATCGCTGTGGGCGGACGGGTCGAGCCACAAGGCGGTCTCGACGCCTCGCCTTTGAGCCGAAGGTCGCGTCTCAAAGACGCCAGTTACCTAACCAGCTTAAGACCGCTACTAAGGTAACTCCCACGGCTGAACCCATATTTGGCGGACTCTCGGCTACAGAGAGTCCGTCAATTGACAGCTAGCCTGACAATTAGTTAGTGTCAACTGGTGGGGCTATGGTTTGACTAGACCTTCAGCTTTCAAAATATTAGAAAATGACATTCCCTTGAAAAATGAGGGGATGTCATTTTGTTTACCGCTCATCTTCAGAAAAAACGCCTGTCAGTGCCGTCTACAAGGGCGGGCCCCTAATTACCCGTGTTACCCCGTAAGTCTTCGTGACGGCGATTTTAGCGGCCAATTTGCCTGAATCAGATTGATTGCTCAGTAACCCAAATCGTCTTGCCTAATTCTCATAAAGCGTTTTACCTAATTAGAAAGCGGTTCGAAGGCTGAATAAACGGTGAGTAGCGACTTAATTTTTATGCCATTTTTCTGTATACCGTATACAAAAACGGTGAATTTTTGCCTTGCTAAATGTGACATCAGATTTTAATTTTTAATTTAAATCCCTGTCACACCAACGCTTTTCAAAACTTTTTTAAAATAAATTAGCTTTTACCATTGATTTTAATCTTTTTCTAATATACAATTGCAATATCAAATTTGAGGTTGTCAATTTATTTCGCAAACAACAACTAAGAGGGGTTGGATTTAAAATGAAAATCAATTCGGCAGTCAAACTAGGGACGGTGGCAACGTTCGCAGCAGTCTTACTTGCAGCGTGTGGGTCATCTTCTAGCAGTTCTAGTGAAGCCAGCAAGCAAACGTTAAACTGGATGGAAAGCTCAGCATTACCTTCCATGGACTCATCTACCGCAACGGACGTTGTTTCTGGGGAAACGATGAATAACACCGGTGAAGGTCTGTTACGGATCGGCAAGAACAGTTCCATTCATCCTGGGGTTGCGAAGAGCTACTCCAAGTCTAAAGACGGGAAGACCTACACGTTTAATCTCCGGAAGTCTAACTGGAGTAACGGTGACAAGGTAACCGCTAAAGATTTCGTGTTTGCCTGGCAACGGACCGTCAATCCTAAGACCGCTTCGCAATACGCTTACATGTACGCGCCAGTTAAGAACGCCAACGCGATCATGAACAAGAAGAAGGCCGTTTCAACCTTGGGTATCAAGGCTGTTGGCCAGTACAAAGTGGTTGTGACCTTAACGCGGGCCACGAGTTACTTCCCTTCATTGGTGGCTAGTCCAATGTTCTTCCCACAAAACAAGTCAGTCGTTCAAAAGTACGGCAAGGGTTACGCAACAAACGCCCAAAAGAATGTCTACAACGGTCCATTTAAGTTAACATACTGGACTGGGACGTCCGATAACTGGACCATGAGTAAAAACACTAAGTACTGGGACGCGAAGAATGTTAAACTAAAGAAGATCAACTTCAAAACTATGAAGGATCCACAAACGGCTTTGAGTCAGTACCAAAGTGGCAAGCTGGATGCAACTTACTTGAGTGGCCAACAACCAAAGAACTACAAGAACTCTAAGCAATACGTTGAACGGAAGAGTGCTTCGACCTTCTACATCGAATTGAACGAAAAGAAAGATTCCATGATGAAGAATAAGAAGGCGCGTCAAGCCTTATCATTGGCCATCAACCGGAACCAATTCGTCAACAAGGTCTTAGCCGATGGGTCAACGACTGCTAAGGGTCTGGTTTCAACCGGGTTAGCTTCTTACAAGGGTAAGGACTTCAACACGGACGCAGCTGTTCCTTCAGCAACTTCTCAAGACTTGACGAAGGCCAAGAAGCTTTGGAAGGAAGCCTTGAAGGAAACCGGTCGTTCAAGCTACTCCTTCACCTTAATGGCTGATGATACGCCAGCTGGTAAGAACATTACCGAGTTCGTTCAAAGTCAATGGGCAAAGCTGGGCAACATCAAGGTTACCAACAGTAACTTGCCATTCAAGACGCGGTTGAGCCGTTCACAAAATGGCCAATTTGATGCCGTTGTCTCCGCTTGGGGTGCTGACTTCCCAGACCCAATTTCCTTCTTATCACTGTTTACGTCAGACAACTCGTACAACAACGGGAAATGGGCTTCTAAGACTTACGACAAGGATGTCGCCGCTGCTACTGGTAAGGATGCCAACAACACCGCCGCTCGTTGGAACGACATGGTCGGTGCCCAAAAGGCCATCTTGAATGACCAAGGGATCATCCCAATTTACCAACAAGGGAAAGCCCAACTGGTCAAGTCTAACGTTAAGGGATTGATCTACTTCCCAACCGGCGCTAACTGGGACTTCAGTGAAGCCTACATTTCTAAGTAAGCCACGAATTAATTCAGTTATTACTCGTCAGGTGAAAATCTGACATAATAAGCTTTATCGGGGAGTAAGGATTAACGCGAGTTGGTCCTTACTTTTCGATATTATTGCAATCATTTATCATCTTGTTGTTTTTGTGGAGTTCTTGTTAAGTTTAACAACTTAACGGTAACGAATAAGTCTACTGATTGAGAGGTAAACAAATGGCAAAGTACCTAGCAAAGCGGATCTTTTATCTGATCCTGACCTTATTCATCGTTATTACCGTGACGTTCTTCCTAATGAAGTTGTTACCCGGGACGCCACTGACCAACCAAGCTAAGTTGTCCAAGAGTCAGATTGCGCTGATCTACGAACAATATGGTTTGGATAAGCCAGTCTGGCAACAGTACCTGCTGTACTTGGCAGGGGCTGTCCGCGGTAACTTCGGAACGTCTTTCCAATTTAGTGACCAACCCGTTTCCTACTTGCTTTCAAGTCGGATCGGACCATCCCTGCAGATTGGGCTGCAGGCCATGATCTTTGGGGTCATTTTGGGAATCATCGTCGGGGCCTTTGGGGCCATGCGTCAAAATACTTGGGTCGACACCACGGCAACGATCGTGTCGATTCTCGGGATTTCCATCCCATCTTTCGTCTTAGCCGTTTTGCTCCAGTACTACTTGGGGTTGAAGCTCGGCTGGTTCCCGATCGCCGAATGGGGCGGCTTCATCTACACGGTCTTGCCGACCCTTGCGTTAGGAGCGACGCCGTTAGCCGAATCGGCGCGGTTCGTCCGAACGGAAATGGTCGACGTGCTGAGTTCGGATTACATTGAACTCGCCAAGGCCAAGGGGCTGAGTCGCACGGGGGTCATTTACCACCATGCGCTGCGGAACAGTTTGATTCCGTTGATTACGATTGTGGGACCGTTAGCCGTGAACATCATGACTGGGTCAATGGTTGTGGAAAACATCTTCTCCATCCCTGGGATTGGGGAACAATTCGTTAAGTCCGTCTTGACGAACGACTACCCAACCATTATGGGCCTGACCATCATCTATTCATTCATGCTCTGTGTCGTTCTGTTGATCACCGACATCCTTTACGGAATCGTTGACCCACGGATTCGGATCACAGGCAAGGCTAACTAGGAGGTAAATAAATGGCAGATACAGTTAAACTCCCTGAAGATAGCTTTAAGCGGATTTCCGCCGATGATCGGGCAAATCTCGATAGCGAAAAGATTGCCGCACCTTCCTTAACGTTCGCCCAAGATGCTTGGCGGCGGTTAAAGAAGAACAAGGGTGCCTGGGTATCCTTGATCGTGTTGGCCATCGTGTTCATCATGGCCTTTGGGTCCTTGGTGGTCTCACCACATGACCCCAACGCCGTGAACCCGTCATACGCCAACTTGCCCTCAAAAATCCCTGGTGTGAACATCAACGGATTTAACGGGACACTGGTACAAGCGGGCGAACGAATCGACGCTTATAAGCAGGCTGGGGCTTCCAGCAAATTTTATATCATGGGAACCGACTACTTAGGTCGGGACCTGTTCTCTCGGGTCCTTTACGGGACACGGATCTCCTTGATCATTGCGTTAGTGGCAACCCTGTTTGACTTAACCATCGGGGTCACGTACGGGATGTTCTCGGGCTGGAAGGGTGGTCGCGTTGACACGTTCATGCAACGGGTCATTGAGATCATCCTGTCCATCCCGAACCTGGTTGTTATCGTCCTGTTGATTTTGATTCTGAAACCCGGGATGACCTCGATCATCATCGCCATCGCGCTGACATCGTGGGTCAACATGGCCCGACTAGTCCGAGCGCAGACAATGGAAATAAAAGAGCAAGAATACATTCTCGCGGCGAGAACGCTGGGTGAGCGACCGATGAAGATTGCCTTCAAGCATCTGTTACCGAACCTCTCCAGCGTGATCATCATCAACACGATGTTTACGATCCCCAACGCCATCTTCTTTGAAGCCACCTTATCCTACATCGGGATCGGGATTTCCTCACCACAGGCTTCACTAGGGACGTTGTTGAACGATGGGCAAAAGAACTTCCAGTTCCTGCCTTATCAAATGTGGTGGCCAGCACTGATTCTGTCCATCATCATGTTAGCCTTCAACCTCTTGGGTGATGGCTTACGGGACGCCTTTGATCCGCGGACGAAAGAGTAGGTGAACTAACGTCATGGAGAACGAAAAAGATATTTTGGAAGTACGCAACCTGCAGGTTAATTTCAAAACGTATGCCGGTGACGTTAAGGCCATCCGGAACGTGAGCTTTGACCTTCGCAAAGGGGAGACCCTGGCTATCGTGGGGGAATCTGGTTCCGGTAAATCGGTAACCACCCGGACGATCATGGGCTTGAACGCCCGTAACGCTGACATTACCAGCGGGTCCATCCTGTACAAGGACCAAGACCTGTTGAAAAAGTCAGATCAAGAGATGGAAAGTATTCGGGGCCAAGACATCGCCGAAATCTTCCAAGATCCAATGACCTCACTGGACCCGACCATGCGGATCGGTAAGCAAATCGCCGAACCCTTGATGGTCCACAAGGGCATGAAGAAGGAAAAGGCGTTGGCTCAAGCCTTGGAAATGATGAAATTAGTTGGGATTACTGATGCGGAGAACCGGATCAATGATTATCCGCACCAATTCTCAGGAGGGATGCGCCAACGGATCGTGATTGCGATCGCGTTGATCAACTATCCCGAAATCCTGATTGCCGATGAACCAACGACCGCCTTGGACGTGACGATTCAAGCTCAGATTTTGAACTTGATGAAGGAACTGCAAGATAAGATTTCGACGTCGATCATCTTCATTACGCATGACTTGGGTGTCGTGGCCGGCATGGCCGACCGGGTCGCCGTTATGTACGCCGGGAAGATCGTGGAATACGGGACTGTGGATGAAATCTTCTACAACCCGAAGCACCCGTACACGTGGGGGCTGTTGAGCTCTATGCCAACGTTGGATTCCAGCGGTGACGAGTTGCCATCCATTCCAGGGACGCCACCAGACCTGTTGGATCCACCAGCAGGGGATGCCTTTGCCGCCCGGAATGCCTATGCATTGAAGATCGATACCGAACAGGAACCACCGTTCTTCAAGGTCTCCGATACCCATTACGCGGCAACCTGGTTGCTCCATCCGGATGCGCCTAAGGTGACGCCACCAGAACAAATCGTGGCGCGCCAAAAGAAATATGCTGCGATGCAAAAAGACTTGGTTGCCAAGCAACGGCCAAGCATCCCAGTTGAGGAAGAGGAGGAACAGCAATAATGGATTACGAAAATGCCGAAAAAATCCTCGAGGTCAAGCACCTCAAGCAATACTTCAACGTGGGAAAGGCCGATGAGGTTCGCGCCGTTGATGACATTTCCTTCGATATCTACAAGGGAGAAACATTTGGACTAGTTGGTGAATCTGGTTCTGGGAAGACCACGACCGGACGGGCCATCATCCATTTGTACGAGCCAACTGCTGGTGAAATCTTGTTCAACGGCAAGAACGTGGACAACTTCACAAGTAAGGACGACCAACGGGAATTCCGTCAAGACATGCAAATGATCTTCCAAGATCCGTATGCATCGTTGAATCCCCGGATGAAGGTCAAGGATATCGTGGCGGAAGGTATCGACATCAACCATTTGGCCAAGGACGACGCCGACCGGACCAAGCAGGTGGAAGACCTGTTGGAAACGGTGGGGTTGAACAAGGACCACTCCAGTCGGTACCCCCACGAATTCTCTGGTGGGCAACGGCAACGGATCGGGATTGCCCGGGCATTAGCCGTGGATCCCAAGTTCGTGATTGCCGATGAACCGATCTCCGCTTTGGATGTGTCGATTCAAGCCCAAGTCGTTAACTTGATGAAGAAGCTGCAACGCGAACAGGGCTTAACGTATCTGTTCATTGCCCATGACTTGTCGATGGTCAAGTACATTTCTGACCGGATCGGCGTCATGCACTACGGCCGGATGCTAGAAATCGCCGACTCTGACGAAATCTATGCCCACCCGTTGCACGACTACACCAAGAGCCTGTTGTCAGCCGTTCCCGTTCCCGACCCAGAGTTCGAACGGACCCGGGAAGAGATTGCCTACGACGGTAGTGGTGAAAATGACGGCAAGGAACGTCAATTGGTTGAGATTGCCCCGCGTCACTGGGTACGAGCCGCTGACGATGAAATTGACATGTACACCCAACGCGCGCACGAAGCGTCGTTGATTCGCAAATAATTCAGTAGATAGATGAGGACCAGCAGGAATTTTTCTTGCTGGTCCTCGTTTTTTGTGTAGCGGTAGGGCAGCGTGGTTCGTGCTGGCCGCCAGTCGTTGCGCGAAAATGGGCCGGAACGCGGTGGGCGGACGGATTGCGCCGAAGGGCGGTCTCAATCCCACGGCTGAGCCCATTTTCGCTTCACTCTCGGCTACGGTAGTGTTGGCCAGCGACTGCTAGCGTAGGGTGGTGACTGGTCCTGCTGTCTTCGGGTTAACGGATGATACTATCTTGCCAAATCTGTGGTTTTCATCTGCTAGGTTTATGCCATCGTTATCCCTGGCCGCCTCCGATTTACGGCGACTGCTTTCACGGCTACCAGTTTAACCAGTAGACACTGTGGAGTCGTAAAACATCCGGGCACCCTAGCCGGTAATCGCGGTCAAAACGTTAAGGGAAGACACAACCACAGTACCTGACTAGAACCATCGTAGCCAGGAGCGGCGTCCCATATGAGCTCAGCCGTGGGAGTTTCCTTAGCGGAAGGACTTGCCGCTTAGGAAACTGGCGTCTTTGAGACGTGGGTTTTCGGCTCAAAGGCGAGGTGTCGAGACCGCTTTGTGGCTCGGCCCGTCCGCCCACCGCGTTCCGGCTCATATGGGACGCCGCGGAAGGCAGCCAGCGCCCACCATGTTGCCAGGCAGCAGGATATGATAAATTGTGCACAAGGTGACCGGTAAATAGGCTGGCATAGTTCGGTTTTTGCATAAAGGTTAGGGCTTGACTGGTTCATTGGGTGCGTCGACCTGCACCGCTTTCATAACTTGTAGACCAGCCTTTAAGCTTACATTAGGGTTACCTTAAGTTGGCGATAAGCTTTCGTAAGCAAATGTGA
Source organism: Levilactobacillus yiduensis (assembly GCF_024718525.1). NCBI lineage: Bacteria > Bacillati > Bacillota > Bacilli > Lactobacillales > Lactobacillaceae > Levilactobacillus > Levilactobacillus yiduensis. Next base: position 21,993 of record NZ_JAMXAZ010000021.1, on the reverse strand, counting down.
AGATTCCTTAACATTATATTGGATTTATCTTCACAATTTTCACAAATTCAACTCGCATAATGGGGATAGTTTCGAATTTTGAAAGGATTGGTGTCTGCTATGTCTTACCATGTAATCGATCCACTGACCGGCGCCGAATACCGGTCTTATCCTGACGCAACTGATGCTGAGGTCGACCAAGCCTTGGCCACGAGCGCGCAATACTTTGAGGAACAACCAACTACCCGCTTTGAACGGGCACAACATCTCTTAAAATTCGCGCAGATTTTCGACGATCAAGCCGATAAATTTGCCGAAGAGGCGGCCCACAATATGGGGAAACTCTTTAAGGAAGGACAGGGGGAATCCCATGCGGCAGCAAATATCACCCGCTACTACGCCAACAACGGCGCGGCCTTCTTAACGCCGAAGCCTTACGTGTACGGGCCCAACGACGCGCACGCGCAATTGGAATACGCACCGACCGGTATCATCATGAGCGTGGAGCCGTGGAACTTCCCGTACACCCAGGTGATTCGGGTGCTGGCACCGAACTACTTGGCGGGCAACCCCGTCATCTTGAAGCATGCTAGCTCCGTTGCCGGCTGCGCTGATTTGATTCAGCAGGCCGCCCGTGAGGCAGGGATGCCAGTGGGAGCCTTCCAAAACCTCTGCTTGACCCATGACCAAGTGGCCCGCGTGATTGCGGATCCCCGGGTCCAAGGGTTGGCTGTGACTGGCTCAGAACCCGTTGGTCGGCAATTGGCTGGCTTAGCTGGGGAAAATCTGACCAAGAGTACGTTGGAACTCGGCGGCAGTGATGCTTGTCTGATCTTAGACGATGCCGAAATGGACAACGCCATTCAAGAGGCTGCTATTTCTCGGTTACGGAATTCTGGACAAACGTGTACCTCGGCCAAGCGGTTCATCGTTCGCCGGGAAGTCGCTGACGAATTTGTTGCGGGGCTTAAGCAAATCTTCACGGCCCAGGTCGTGGGTGATCCGATGGACCCCAAGACGACGTTGGCACCATTGGCGTCGAAACGCGGTCAGGAAAAGTTAGCCCAACAGGTTGATTTGGCCGTGCAAAATGGCGCCACTGCGATTGTTGCCGGTGGCCCCGTGGGCGATGCAACTGGCTTCATGCCAACGTTGCTGGGTGACATCACGCCTGACAACCCAGCTAGCCAAGAAGAATTCTTCGGGCCGGTGGCACAGCTGTACGTGGTCGATTCCGATGACGAAGCCGTGCAGGTTGCCAACGCCACACCATTTGGACTGGCCGGTGCCGTGTTCTCCGCTGATGAAGAACGGGCTCACCGCGTTGCTAGTCGGATGGCCACTGGCCAAGTCTTTATCAACAAGGGGTCGACCGGGATTCCAGAACTGCCATTTGGCGGGGTCAAGAACTCGGGTTACGGCCGTGAGATGAGCGATATGGGCATCATGGAATTCATGAATGCCAAGATCGTTGTGTATCCAAAATAAGGAGGCGGTTGAATGAGTGATAACGCCGCAAGCACCACGGAAACATTTACTGAAGAGGTTGCGCCTCGGACCACGACGCTCCGGAACAAGTTGGGCTATGCCATCGGGGATGTTGGGAACAACTTCCTGTTTGACATGGGACAACTATACTTATTGAAATACTTTACCGACGTGCTGGCACTACCGGCAGCGTTAGCCGGGACCGTCTTCTTGGTTGCCAAAGTCTGGGATGCGTTCATGGATATGAGCGTGGGGACCTGGATCGACAATCGACAAAATATCGGCCCACGGGGGAAGTATCGGCCATTTATTCTGTGGGCCGCGATTCCCTTAGCCTTATTGTTGATTGCCAACTTCTCCGTTCCCGACTTTTCGGTAACCGGCAAGATGATCTGGGCCTACATCTCCTACATGATTTTTGGGACGGTGTACTCGATCTCAAACGTGCCATTCGGGTCAATGATTCCCACGATGACGCGAAACAGTCAGGAACGTTCCGAACTAGCATCATTCCGGCAAGCCGGTTCCAACCTGGGGCTGATGCTGGCGACGATTGGGTTCATGCCAATCGTGAACATGTTGCCGACCGATCATGAGGGCTACACGGTCGCCGTGATTGGGTTTGCCGTTGTCGGGGTCGCTTGCCAGTGGATTTCTTACTTCAACATCAAAGAAGTCTACAAGGAAGCACCAAAGCCCAAGGCAACTAAGGAAGACCTGAAGAAGAGTTTCAAGGCCTTACTGAAGAACCGGCCGCTGGTCACGCTGTGTATCGTGAACCTCTTTACCTTCTCAGCCTTTAACCTCAAGCTGGCCGTGCAAGTGTACTACTGCCAGTATATTTTGAAAGATAGTACGGCTGTCTCTTACCTGGGCTTCTTTAGTATCGGGATGGTCTTCGTCGCGGTCGCCTTGGTGCCACTGTTGACCAAGCGTTTTGACAAGAAGACCGTCTACTCGATGGGCTGCATCATCTGGGCTACCGCCGATATTCTCGGCTTCTTCTTCGCCAGCAACACACTACTGTTGGTCATCTTCACCAGCATCGCCTACCTGGGGAATGGTTTCACGAGTGCCTTGAACTGGGCGCTGGTCTCCGACTGTGTGGAATACGGCGAATGGCAAAGTGGGATTCGTTCCGAAGGGATGGTCTACTCGGCCTTCACGTATTTCCGGAAATTATCCCAAGCCATTGCCGGCTTCATTCCCGGGATCATCTTGACCTGGGTCGGCTACGTGCCTAACCAGCAACAGACCGCCACGGCCTTACTGGGGATCCGGGGGCTGATGTTCTTCTACTCAGCTGCCATGGCCATCATGACCGTGATCATCATGCATTACCTCTACCCACTGACCGAAAAACGTTACCACGAGGTCTTGGTCCAACTGTTGAAACGCCGCGACAAGGATGCCGTGGTCGAAGCCACTTCTGTTGAAAATTGAAAGGATGTCATTGAACGATGAAATATTTTTTAGATAGTGCCAAAATGGACGAAATTACCTATGCTTACGAAAACTACGGCATCGACGGGGTCACCACGAATCCCAAGCACATTCAAGCGAGCGGCCAGCCGTTCATGGTTGCCGTGCATAAGTTGGCGGATTTTGCGGCCGACAAGCCGGATTTTCCCATCTCCATTGAAATCAATCCGCATTTGACCGAATCAGCCGACATGATTGCCATGGCTGAAAAGATTCACGAGTTATCGGCTAACTTCGCCATCAAGATTCCAGCCACGGAAAACGGCATCATTGCCGCCCGTCATCTGGAACAAGAGGGCATCCGGACCAACGTCACGCTGATCTTTTCCGCCGCCCAGGCCATCATGCCCGCTAAGATTGGGGCAAAGTACGCCTCACCATTCGTGAACTGGAAGGAACTCAACGGCGAAGACGGCATGGGTTACGTCAAGGACATCGCTCAGATCTACCGCAACTACGGTTATCAAACGGAAATCATCGTGGCCGCCGTTCGCAGTGGTCATCAGATCGTGGAAGCGGCCAAGGCCGGCGCCGACATCGTCACGGCCGGTTTAGACGTTTACCGTGATAGCTTCTACCACCCATACACGGATCTTGGGTTGAAACGGTTCCAAAACGCTTGGGACAACACCCCAAAGGAGGCGTAGGCCATGAGTTTAGTTTATATTCCAGTCGTCCGGCGGAAGTTTGACGCCGAGCTGGCTCAGAAACGCTTTGAGACCACATTGGCGACGCTACAACTGATTGCGCCCGACATCGTGGCTCCCCAAGCACCGTTGGGCGAACCCAACGAGCTGCTGGATTTCATTGAAAACTTGGCAGAAGAACCCACGGCCATCATTTTCCAGCAACTGACCTTTACCGGCCAAGAATTCGTGACTGAATTGGTCAAGCGCTACTCGGTTCCCGTCTTCTTACTGATTGAAAAAGAACCTAGCGTACACGGCTGGCTGCATCTGAACGCCATGACCGGCCTGTTGAGTACGGCCAACTACCTGCACATGCACGGCCAGGTCTACCAACAATTCATTGGTGGCGTGGACGAAGAAGCCGGCGCCAAGGCCGTACGGCAATTTATCAGCTCGGTCGATGCTTATCAAGACCTGCAACACTTGACGGTCGGCGTGGTGGGGACGTTCCCACCTGGTTTCAACTTCTCCGGGACCAATCCGCAAGAGTTGCGTGACCAACTCGGGGTTTCGCTGAAACACTACAGTATCGATCAAGCCTTCAAGACGGCGGCTAAGGTCGCGCCAGCTGAATACCAAGACCAGTTGACCTACGCGCAGGAACACCTGAAGGACTTGGATCCTGCCGACCCACGGGCCATCAAGATGGCGCAATACGTGACGGTGATGCAAGACCACGTCCACACCGATGGGCTGGGGGCCTTTGCTTCCCGGTGCTGGCCAGACTTCTTTGAGAAGTTTGACAGTGCGCCCGGTGGTGTCTTCTCACAACTGACTAACCAAAAGACACCGGTGGCCGAAGAAGGCGACATCCACGGGGCCGTTTCCATGTACGCCCTGCAAGCCTTGAACGGGCATCAACAACCAGTCTTCTTGGGTGACCTGTGCCGCTTAGATGAGGCCGACAACAGTCTGACCATTTGGCACGATTACGGCCCATACGACCTGGCCAACCCGGATTATCCGGCTACGGCGGGCGTTCACCCGAACCGCAAAATCGGCGTGAGTGTCGATGGCTCCTTGAAGCCCGGCGAGGTCACGTTACTACGGGTCCATTACGATACGGACGGCTACCATTTGATCAGCATTCACGGGAAAGCCTTGCCCGTTGAGAACCAATACAACGGCTTCTCCGGCAAGGTGCAGGTCGACTTACCAATCACCGAATTGGTCAACGACCTGGCCCAAAGTGGTGCCGAATCGCATTTTGCGCTGGTCTACGGTGACTACACCACGGCCATCAAGTGGTTGGGGCAATGGCTCCGGTTACCCGTGACCCAATACTAGGAGGTTAGGCATGCAAATCTGTTTAGACGGTGATCACCTGAGCGTGCGCGATGCAGCGGTGACGGCGGATTGGTCCTTACGTTGGGCTCATCAGCCGGATGCCAGTCTGCACAGCACGCCCCAACACCCGGCGATTGCGGTCGGGGAAGGGCAGAGCCAAGTCAAAATGAATCAGGGGAACTTCCAGCTCCACGATACACAGGTGGAACGGATCGATTTGCCCCACGTTAAAAAATTCGCCCATACCACGAACTCGGCGACCTTGGAACTGGCCCCGACTAGCGATAGCCCCAGTTATCTGCGGGTGACGCTCCGTTACGTGAATCAGGCCTGGCGTCTACAATTCACGGCGTTGGCAGCGAACCTCAACCGCTTCTGGTTGCGACTAGTGGCCGAACCCAGCGACCGGTTCTACGGTGGGGGCGAGCAAATGAGCTACCTCAACTTGGCCGGGCGGAAATTCCCTATCTGGACCTCCGAACCGGGGGTTGGCCGCAACAAACAAACGGCCATTACGCAGGCGGCGGACCGCAACAACGGTGGGGGTGGGGACTATTACACCTCGAACTTCCCGCAGGCAACGTATCTGACGAGTCGCCATCAGCTGGTACATTTGGACACGACGGCTTACGCGGTACTGGACTTCACGGATCAGCGCTACACCGAGCTCAGTGCCTGGGCGATTCCGACCGCCGTTTGGCTGGCCTCAGCCCCGACAATGACCGGGCTGGTGCGGCTGACCAAAGACTGGTTCGGTACCCAACCAGTCTTGCCAGAATGGCTGGGTGACGGTATCGTGCTGGGCCTACAGGGCGGTACCGAAGTGGTTCGGCAACGTGTCGCGGCTGCCCAGCGCGCCGGCATCAACGTGGCCGGTGTCTGGCTCCAGGACTGGGAAGGCCCGTTGATCACGAGCTTTGGCAAACGCCTCCACTGGGATTGGCACTGGGACCAGGACTTTTATCCCGGCTTGGACCAATTGATCAAGGAGTGGCGGCAACAGGGGATTCGTTTCCTGGGCTACATCAATCCTTACGTGGTCGATGACGGACCGCTCTTTGCGACGGCACGGGATGCCGGTTACCTGGCTACTCAGGCCGATGGTAGCGTCTATCTGGTCGACTTTGGCGAATTCAATTGTGGGGTCGTGGACCTCTTGAATCCCGCAGCCTACAGCTGGTATCAAGGCATCGTCGAAGAGCGGTTGATCGACTTTGACATGAGTGGGTGGATGGCTGATTTCGGTGAGTACTTGCCGACGGACGTCCAGCTCTACGGCAAGGCCGACCCCATGCTGGCGCACAACCAATGGCCCGTGCTTTGGGCTAAGCTCAACCGGGATGCCCTCGAGCATACGGGCAAATTGGGCGAGGTCGTGCCGTTCTTCCGCGCTGGTGGCGCTGGCAGCCAGGGGTACGCACCCCTGTTGTGGGCCGGTGACCAAAGCGTCGACTGGACGCCAGACGATGGCTTGCCATCCGCGCTGACGGGCATGCTGACGGCGGGCTTGACCGGTAGCGGGTTGAATCACCCGGATATCGGGGGTTACACCAGCCTGTTTGGCAACGACCGGACCAAGGAACTGTGGTTGCGGTGGCTAGAACTCGGTGCTTTTACCCCAGTCATGCGCACGCATGAGGGGAATCGGCCGAGTGAAAATTTCCAGTACTATGACGACACGGCGACGATGCGCCAGGTCGCTTGGCTGACGCGCGTGCACCAACAATTGGCGCCGTACTTGCGTGCAGTCATGCAGGAAAATACCGCGACTGGGCTTCCCGTGATGCGGCCGCTGGTCTTGAGCGATGAAGAAGACGCCCAGACCTGGGAGAACCAGACCAGTTACACGCTGGGCAGTGACCTGTTGGTGGCACCAGTCTTAGCGCCGAACCAAACGACCCGCGAGCTCTATCTGCCCGGCGGCGAGTGGCTCCATCTGTGGAGCGGTGAGCGCTTCGACGGCCAGCAAACGGTCACGGTTGCCGCACCAGTGGGGATGCCACCGGTGTTCTACCGCGCCGACAGCGCCTTTGCGGATCTCTTTGCCGGGTTTCAGGCGTGAGTAATTGCCTGTGTCCTGTGGCCGTTGATAAACTGCCAGTTAAAAATTGAGAGATTAAAAAAGTACCTTCCCGGTTGTTCTGGGGAAGGTACTTTTGTGCGTGGGGTCGGCTAGCGCTGGTATTCGCCGCGTTGATGATTTTAATCGATTGCCATCACAATAGAAAGTAATTAAAAAAGCCGCCCCTCACAACTTTGATAGTCGGGCGACTCCCATTTGTCGTAACTGTCTCCGCTCATAAAGCGGTTTGCAAGGCCGGTGTTCTAGCGCCGGCTTTTGCTATGCTTAATATAGCACATTCTTGGCGGGAGACTAAACAGAAGGCTTAACAAAAATAATTATAGGCGACAGTACCTATGATTCTAAAAGTTTCGTAAAAAAAAGTTCTGGAGGGGTTACAAATCACCAGAAAGTTTCGTTAGTAATAGTGAGTCCTCAAAAAAACGAGACCAGGGACGCGCCCCAATCTCGTTGCCAGCAATGGCTAGGCTATTTCACTTTACCCGTCGTGTTGTTGTAATCATTAACTTTGTATTTACCATCGGTCACGGTGATCTTCGTGATACTGCCGTTGTCGACCGGTACGGAAACGTCGATGTCCGAGTACTTGGACACGATGCTGCGGATGGTCGTACTGTGGGTCGCAATCAACAGGCGGTCGCCGTCACTGGCTGCCACGATTGCGCGGTCCAAACCGGGTTGAACGCGCGCCCAGAAAGCGTCATTGTCTTCCGCGTCGCCAAATGGATCTTGGGCGTGGAACATGTCCTTGGTCTTTTCAATCGTCAATTTGGCAATCATGGCGTTGAAAGAGTCCAGGCCCACCGGTGTGCCCAGCGTGTGCCAGGTGAAGCCAGTGTCGAGTCCTTCGAAGTAACCAAAGTTTTCTTCGCGGAAGGCGGGTTCCGTGGTCAGTGATACGGGGGCTTGGTTGGCGGCTAAGATGTTCTTGGCCGTGTTTTGGGCCCGCGTAGTATCACTGGCGTAGGCGGCCGCAAATTTCACGTGCGCTAACCGCTCGCCGGCACGCTTGGCATCGGCGATTCCCTTCGCGGTCAGTGGGGAGTCGGACCAGCCTTGGATCCGGTGGTACTTGTTCAAATACGTTTGGCCGTGACGCACCAAATAAAGTTCAACTGTTGCCATCACTCAATCTCTCCTTTGCTTAAAACCAAAATACGCGGGTCTGGGACAAAATTTTCGGACCCTTTGTGTCTCCGGATATCTGGTGTTGAAACCTGGGACAAAAGGCAGCTGGTTCCGCTTAAAACTAATAATCAAACAATCCAAGTTCAGAATTATTTGATTATCAGCCTTAATGCTCGCCAGCTAATCGCCTTTTTTCCCACTCTCATAAGGATCTTACCGTTTTAACGGTCTTCACCAGTGTAACAGTTCTAATTCAGAATGCCTAGTTCGCGCCGAATTTCACGAGCGGTTTCGGGACTACTGGTGAAAATGATGCGGTCATTGAATTTTAAGGTGGTACTGCCGGTTGGCCGGACAAAATGGCCTTCGCGGAAAATCTGACTGATGGTGATGTCTTGCACGAACGGCAGGCTGTGAATCTCCTGTTCCGTGTAACGGCGGTTGCGCAGGGCCACTTCGTAGACGGCCGAGGTCGAGGACGTCAGTAGGCGCAGTGTCGTTGGTGCCTCGATCAGGCTCCGAAGCATGGCAATGTTGACGTTTGGCGTGTTGTAGACCTCGATGCCCAGGTCGGTCAGCTCGTCTTCACGGGCGTCCAAGACGTTGCGGTCCTCGAAGCGCACGATGACGCGTTTGACCCCATAGGCTTTAGCCGCCTTGGCCAACTCGTAGTTCTTGGTGGCGTTGAAATGTCCCAAGACCACGATGTCGGCATCGAAGGCGTTTTGATCCTCGACGTAATCGGCATCTAAGGAATCCAATAGTTTCGCATTGACCTCCGAGTTGTACGTTTTGAAATTAGCCGGTTTGTCGGTGTACATGGTGATATCGTACCAGCTCTTGGCCAACTGTTGGGCGACGGGCACCGTGAGCAAGTTGGTGCCGATGAAGTGGACCGTCGATTTCTTCAGGTCCTCGGCTTCGGCGGAATAGCCCGTGTTAAACAGCAGTGGACCCAGGACACAGGTCAAAATGGCGGCCAGCAGAAAGGCACCGGATTGTTGGCTGGTGACGACCTTCATGGATTTGGCGACCTGCAAGACAGCCAGGACCATGGTGATGGTCGCAGCGGAAATGGCGGTGCCGGCAAAGGCGTTGCCCCGTTTGAAACGTAAGCGTAGCACGAAGTAAACGGCCGCCTTGGCCAACAGGTAGGCCACGAAGAAGGCGGGAATCAGCAACAGGGTTGCCGGGTCGGCCAGCAGGGTGCGCAGGTTCAACTCGGCGCCGCTCATCATGAAGAAGATGGGGATGAAAAAGCCGTAGCCGATGCCGTCGAGTCGGACCATGGTGTCCTCGTGCGGTTGCAGCAATTTCATCACGATGCCGGCCACGAAGGCACCCAGAATACCCTCGGCTCCCACGGATTCGGCGATGACCACCAGGCTGAAGATCAGGAAGAAGGCCAGGCGAATGTCCAGTTGGGTCGTGGACTTGTTGATGCTTTCAAAGAAGGTAAAGAATGGCTTGAACCGGCGGAATAACACACCGGCCGCCAGGAAGACCAGTAACAGCAGCCATAGGGATTGGCTGTTGTTGCCAAAGATTGATGCGTAGACGGTCAGGGAAAACAGCGGCACGATTTCACCCAGAGCAGCAATCAACAAGACGGTCTGGCCAAAGGGTTTGCTTAACAGTTCCTTTTCCTTGAGTGTGGCAATCACGATGCCTAACGAAATGGTCATGAAGATGATGGCTGCTAACCACGGATCCTTGAACAGCCCAGTCCATTGGCAAATGAAGCCGAGTAGCAGGGACGTGACCATGATGGCCACGTAGCTGGTGACCGCCAGAAAGACTGGCGAATACTTCGGCGCACTACCAGCCACCTTGGCGGCCAGGGGCGTCTGCGGTTTCTTACGCCGGTTGAACAGACTAAAGTCGATCTCCATCCCACTCAAGAACAGCAGGAAGATCACGCCGGTGTTCGACAGTAAGGACAGCGTCGAATTGGCGTGAACAACGTTGAGCACACTGGGCCCTAACAGGATACCCACGAGAATCTCCACCACGGCGGTCGGCAGGACGGTCAGCTTGAATTTGGCCATCACTAACGGCGTCACCAGGGCGGCAGTTAAAATAATTAATAAGGAAAATTGATCCATAGAATCACCCCCGCAAAAAGTCCCCTCCATTATAGCAAAGATGCTGGTAAATAAGTGATTTGACGACGGGCACTTTACTTTATTTATAGGCTGAATGAGTGTAGAATGGTAAGTCGAATTATTGTGCTAAAACCTGTTACCGCCACCATTGATTGCACATTGTAATTGGCAACGTAGTCAGTACTGGGCGCCTTGCCGTTCGCTAGATATGAGTCGGAACGCTGTGGGCGGACGGGCCGAGCCAAAGTGCGGTCTCGACCCTCAGCTTGGAGCCGGTAAATCGCGTCTCCAAGCTGCCAGTTTCCTAACCAGCAAAGACCGCTACTTAGGAAACTCCCACGGCTGAACTCATACCTAGCGAACTATCGGCTCCGGTAGTGATCACCACCAACGCTGGCGTGAATTGTGAGAGTTGGCTACTGTGTTGTGGTGAGCCACAATCGTGCCGGAGGAGGCCAGGAGTGTAGCCAGCTGTGTCGACGGTGTTGGCTGGTGTTTTTTACCAGCCTACAGCGTGGGGCGACTTCGAAGACTCGCGGGTTTGGCGAGGCTTTGAAGCGAACCGGAAGCCCGTTTCTCAGGCTGAAGGTGTCCCCCATAGCAGGCGGAACCCCTGGCAGCCGTAGGCGACTGGCTCGCGCGAACGGCAAGGCGGCCAGCACGGACAGTGTAACCAACCGTGACAGAACGGTGAAAGGTTAGCACAAGACTGATAATTCGCAGCAGGGTAGTTTGCCCAGTTATTTGAGGAGGGATTGGCTTGCCAGATTCAATCAAGGCCCACGAGCAAGAACATTTAGACGCGGTGGTCGCAAAGATCAAGACCGCCGAAAAGGAAGCTAAGGAACGGATCGACGTTGCCGAAAGTGACGAAGCCGGGATCCGCAAGAACTTCGTCAACGATTTGCGCATCAAGACGGATAGTTACGAAGGCTTGCTGGAAACAGCCCTGTCCGTGCGGCAGCAGCAACAGTTGTTGGCTGAACGGCAGAACAGTTGGCAACACGCCACCACGGAACTGAGTACGTTGCAGCGACTGGAGAAGAAGGCTTATTTCGCCCGAATCGATTTTCAAGAGGGCCCCAAGGCCAAGGTCGAGACCATTTACATTGGGCTGGGCTCATTTTCCGATTCGCCAGACCATTTCCTGATCTACGACTGGCGGGCACCCATTTCGAGTATCTATTACGACGGTGAACTGGGCAATGTCAGCTACCAGACACCCGATGGCGAACAGACTGTGGATGTGAAATTAAAACGGCAATTTCAAATCGAAGACGGGACGATCGTGACCCTCTACGATACCGACCAAACCGTGACGGACCAAATGCTCCTGTCCGCGTTGAGTGAACATTCTGATACCAAGATGAAGAGCATCGTCACCACGATTCAAAAGGAACAAAACCAAATCATTCGGGACACCGGTTCGGACCTCCTGTTCGTGCAGGGGGCCGCGGGTTCCGGGAAGACGGCGGCTATTTTACAACGGGTCGCCTTCCTGCTGTACCGCTACCGGGGCCATTTGAACGCGGGTCAGGTCATGCTCTTCTCGCCGAACCAATTATTCAACGACTATATCGACCAGGTGCTCCCAGAATTGGGCGAGCACAACATGGTCCAGATGACCTACTACCAGTACGCGGGTCGTCGCTTACCGAAGATTGAAGTGGAAACGTTGGCCCAACGCTTTGGCGAGACCAACACGCCCGCACAAAAGAAGATCAACCAGATGAAGGGCAGCCTGGCATTTTTCGATGCCGTGACGGCCTATGCGGACCATTTGGAAAGCACCGATATGGTCTTCCGGAATATCAAGTTCCAGGGTGAGATTTTCATCACTAAAGAAAAAATTCAAGAAATTTACTACAGCTTCAACCGCAACTACCACTTGGGGAACCGCCTGCAGGCTACCAAAGAAGCCCTGATTCGCATTTTGAACCGGCGCATCAGTAGTGAAATGAAGACGCGCTGGGTGGAAGACGCCATCCAGGACCTGAGTAAGGAAGAGTTGGATTCGCTCTACGGGGATGACCCACGGGAATTCGACTCGTCCGAAAAGGAAACGCAATTCCTGTCGCGCAAGATCGTCATGAAGGCCTTCGAACCGATTCGTAAGGCCATTGTGCGGGCGCGGTTCCTAAGTATCAATAACCAATACGTTCACATGCTGCGCGATATGCCGAACCGCATTGACCTCAGTGAGTATCACATCACGGCGGCCGACTGGAACGCCAGCGTGGAAGAATCTGTGGCCAAGTTACGCGACCACCGGATGCAACTGGTCGACACCACGCCGTACCTGTATTTGTACGACAAGATGACCGGGAAATCCGGCGAACGCGACATGCGCTACGTCTTCATGGATGAAATTCAGGACTACAACGCCTTTCAACTGGCCTTCCTGAAGTTCAGCTTCCCGCGGGCGCGTTTCACCATGTTGGGTGACTTGAACCAGGCCATTTTCACCAAAGAAAATAGCCGTACGCTGCTGCAGGAATTGAGTACCATGTTCGATCCTGACAAGACACGGGTCGTTCAGTTGACCCAGTCGTACCGGTCGACGCAACAGGTCACCGACTTCACCAAGCACATCTTGAAGAACGGTGAGGCGGTCACGGCCTTCGCTCGGGAAGGGGAACTGCCAACCATGGCGGTCGCGGAAAACGAAGAAGCGGCCCTGCAAAAGGTGATTGCCCAGATCAAGCAAAACGAAGAAGAGGACGAAACGACGGCCATCATCGGCAAGGACCTGGCGGATTGCCGTGAGTTGACGCAGCGCCTGAAGGACGCCGGGGTCGCCGTGACGCTGATTCAATCCGAAAACCAGCGGCTGGCACCAGGGACCATCGTGGTGCCGTCCTTCCTGGCCAAGGGACTGGAATTCGACGGCGTCATCGTCTGGCACGCTTCGGCCAGTCGTTACCACGCCGAAGACGAACGGCAGTTGCTCTACACGATTTGCTCACGGGCCATGCACCGCTTGAGCGTAATCGGCGTGGGCGAGCTGTCACCGTTGCTGGCGGATGTCCCAGAAAATGAGTATGAGATGGTTTAGGCTGACATCAGGAGTCGTGCCCGTCTCTGGGGTGTGTGACCGCTAATACGAGTCGCTTGAACCTTAACGAGTCTCAAGGAGTAGCTACTAGTCACGTTTGTCAGTGACCGGGCTACTCCTTTTGTGTAGTAGCGGCTAAAGGTTCTGTACGTTAGCGCGAAGCTGACACTATTGTTGACCATCAAGCTAGCTAGAGTCATTGACTCGTCAAGAAATTCACTGGTTAGTGGTAGTCACATATTCCCCTGGAACAGTATAACGGTAGGGATAGCCAAATTAGCTTGGCAATCACCAATCGTAGCCGAGAGTTCGTCAACTATGGGCTCAGCCGTGGGAGTTCCCTTAGCGGCGCGGGCCATGGCGCTTAGGAAACTGGCGTCTTTGAGACGTGCATTTCGGCTCAAAGCGAGGGCGAGACCGCACTGTGGCTCGACCGGTCCGCCCACCGCGTTCCAGTCCCATAGTTGACGAACGGTAGGCGGCCAGTAACCACAATCGTCCGCCGCAGAAAACTTATTTGGCCGTAGCCTTATCTGCGGTATAATAGGACTTAATTGTGTCAGAGGTTGTGGACCACAACAAATCGCGGCGCCGTGAGTTTGCCGGCGCGGGCGGGGGCCACAACGCTGTGTACTTAGAAATCAAAGTAGAGGTGTCTCCATGAGTGATCCCATCAATTACAATGCATTTACCCGGGCGCAGTGGCGGGCGTTTTCCGATGACGCGACGTTGCCGCTGACCCAGGAGAGTTTGCGGCAGATCAAAGCGTTTAACGACCGCATTTCCCTGCAAGATGTTCAAGACGTGTACATTCCGCTGGTGCATTTATTACACTTAGAATTCGACCACTATCGCCAGCTCCAGCGCGACAAGGCCAGTTTCTTGCAGCAGCGGCCGCGGCGAGTGCCCTTCATCATTGGTATTGCTGGGAGTGTGGCGGTCGGCAAGAGTACCGTGGCCCGGCTACTGGAAGTCTTGTTGAATCACTATTTTGAGGGCAAACGCATTCAGCTGATTACGACCGATGGCTTCCTGTACAGCAATGAGGAGCTGAAAAAACGCAATCTCATGGCGCGTAAGGGCTTCCCGGAGAGTTATGACATGTCAGCCTTGATTCAGTTCTTAAACGACGTTAAGGCCGGCCAGGAGCTGATTAAGGCCCCCGTATACTCCCACAAGGTCTACGATATCGTGCCAGACCAGTTCGAGTACATCGTGCACCCGGACGTCTTGATCGTTGAGGGGATCAATACCTTGCAATTGCCGACCAATGAACAAATTTATGTCAGTGATTTCACGGACTTTTCGTTGTACGTCGACGCTGACCCGACGCTGATTGAGAGCTGGTTCTTGGAACGGTTTGAGTTGTTGCTAGAGACGGCCTTTCAGGACCCGACCAACTACTATTATCCGTATACCATCGTCGACCACGCCGAGGCCATTGCCAAGGGCAAGCAGGTCTGGCGCGACATTGACCTGAAGAATTTGGAAGAATACATTTTACCGACGCGCAACCGGGCGGATATGATTCTGCATAAGACGTTCCATCACCGCATTGATCGGTTGTTGCTGCGGAAATACTAGGGGGTGGAACCATGCTGCGGGATGCGACGCGCGTTGATGCGGATGCCGTGGCGCTGTTGGTGCTCCATGAACTGGAACGGCGACAGCTGCGCCGGTTACGCCGCGTCAGTAAGGAACAACTCTCACAAATGTTATTTGTCGGCTACCATCAGCCGGCCTTTCGCTACGGCTATCCGCAGGCGCGGGTGTACCAAAACCAAGGTGTCGCGGTGGGCGTGGCGTATGGCTACCCGGCTGCGGTCGAGGCCACGCTGGATAACCGGTGGGCCAATTTATTTGCCCGCCAACAGCTGACGCCGCCCCAACAGGACGTGGTGACCCCACGGGCCTTACCAGACGAGTGGTATTTGGACTTGTTAACGGTCCGTAACCGCTCTAAGGGCAAGACCTACCAGCAGAAATGGTTCGATGAATGGCTGCTGGGCGACGCGATTCACCGCGCCCGGTTGAGCGGGGCACCCGTCATTGGGATGGACGTCCGCCCGGGGAGTGCCCTGGCCAGTCTGGCCACCGAATTTGGCTTCGTGGCCACTGCCCGTCGGCGTTTGGACCGGCAGACGTACTACCATTTACGCTTAAAGCTGACGCCCCAAATTAACTAACCGGGTGAACTGATTCTGGTGCGATTTGGGCCAAATGGCATTGACCAGCGTGGCAGAAATCTGTATGATATAACCAATGTTGAAAAGAAAAGAAAGGGTGAATGGCTTGGCAAACGTTGATATGTCCAAATTCGATAAAATTATCGTCTTGGACTTCGGAAGTCAATACAATCAATTGATTACGCGCCGGATTCGTGACATGGGCGTTTACTCTGAATTAAAGGCGCACACCATGAGTGCCGCCGAGATCAAGGCTTGGGGCCCCAAGGGGATCATCTTCTCCGGGGGACCAAACAGTGTGTACGATAGCTCGGCCTTTAACGTCGACCCTGAGATCTTCAAGCTGGGAATTCCAATCTTGGGCATCTGTTATGGGATGCAACTGATGGCTCACAGCTTGACCGGTGGGAAAGTTGAATCCGCCGATAACCGGGAATACGGCCGCGCGGACATCACCGTGTTAAGTGATGACGCCAAGCTCTTTGCCGGCACACCCAAGGAACAAACGGTGTGGATGAGCCACGGTGACTTGGTCACCCAAGTGCCGGATGGGTTCGAACGCGTGGCAACGAGCGAAAATTGCCCGATTTCTGCCATGCAAGACGTTGACCGGAACTTCTACGGGATCCAATTCCACGCGGAAGTCCGCAACACGGAATTTGGTAACGACATCTTGAAGCACTTTGCCTTTGACGTCTGCCACGCAGAAGCCAACTGGTCAATGGATGACTTCATTGATCTGCAGATCGAACACATCCGTGAAACGGTCGGTAACAAGCGCGTACTCCTCGGTCTGTCCGGTGGGGTCGATTCCTCCGTCGTGGGCGTGCTCTTGCACAAGGCCATTGGGACGCAACTGACCAGCATCTTCGTTGATCATGGCCTGTTGCGTAAGGGTGAAGCCAAGCAAGTCATGGACAGCCTGGAAGGCAAGTTCGGCTTGAACATCGTCAAGGTGGATGCTCAGGAACGTTTCTTGAGCAAGCTGGCTGGCGTCACGGAGCCCGAAAAGAAGCGGAAGATCATCGGCAACGAGTTCATCCAAGTCTTTAACGACGAGGCCCAAAAGCTCGATGGTATCGACTTCTTGGCCCAAGGGACGCTCTACACCGACGTAATCGAAAGTGGGACGGACACGGCGCAAACCATCAAGTCTCACCATAACGTGGGTGGGTTGCCAGAAGACATGCACTTCCAATTGATCGAACCACTGCGCTCCTTGTTCAAGGATGAGGCGCGGGAACTGGGCGAAAAGCTGGGGATGCCAAGCGACTTGGTTTGGCGGCAACCGTTCCCGGGTCCTGGTTTGGGCATTCGGGTCTTAGGCGAAATCACCCCAGAGAAGTTACAAATCGTTCGCGATAGTGACTTGATCTTGCGGGAAGAAATCAAAAAGGCCGGCCTCGACCGCGATATCTGGCAATACTTTACGGTCTTACCAAACATCAAGAGTGTCGGTGTCATGGGCGACGGCCGGACCTACGACTACGCAGTCGGCATCCGTGCCGTAACATCCATCGACGGCATGACCGCCGACTTCGCCCGCATTCCGTGGGACGTCTTGCAGGACATTTCTGTCCGTATCGTAAATGAAGTGGATCATGTAAACCGCATCCTTTATGATGTTACGAGTAAGCCGCCTTCGACTATTGAATGGGAATAGATTTTATATCCCACTTAGATAGAGATTGTTGAGAATCAAGGATTCTACTGGGTGTTAATACACCGAAAAGATAGATAAAACGACATAGTTGTTTGCCAAATGTTTGCCAAAGACAAACCAATGTCGACGTAAAAATGCTTCGTATCGTTTATTTTGATACGAAGCATTTTTTATATTTCATTTAGAATGTCGGAAAAGGATTTTGCAATTTTGTCGGCCTTAACTGGATTCATGTTCTCAAATTGTTTAAGCAAATAATTTACGTTGGGTGGAAGCTCTGGGGTTATGTTTTCGACATCTGTACTTTTTAACAACTGAGAGACATCGGTATCAAGTGTTTGAGCGATTTGATTTAACTTCTGAACACTAATATTTTGATGATTCGTATGTTCTAATCTTGAGATGAAGTTAGTGGAGAGGTGACTATATTCTGCTAATTTTTCTTGGCTTAATCCCAACACCTTTCGTCTAGCTCGAATGTTCTCCCCAATGATAAGGTTAATATCCATATTCGCAATACCCCACTATAAATTGATGTGTATATCTTGAATATAGTTGCTTTCAATACACTATTTAACAACTTATAGTACCTGATTGAAATCGAACATATATATTCGATTTTTTTGAATATAATTGCTTGCGGTGTGGTATAATTTTGTTTGTATGATATTGTTTGAAAAATATTAATACAATTGACTTTAGCAGTGAATATGTAAGAAGACAATTCATGAGCCCTAAAGGCCTCTGTTATCCCTTATTTGAGTATGAAAGCTTTATTAAAGGAATGTGGTTAGAGACTAGGCTGTAGAGTTCATACGCCATGTATGGGGCAGTCATAGGCTTTTATATTGTGGGGTAGTATTTGAAGAACAGCATACACGAAGGTTCAACTGAGTCAGTTATATAATTCACCTAATCAGGGGTGAAAATACTTAAAGGAGAAGGTCAATATGAACAAAAGACTGAAGAAATCGTTATTGATTTCGGTTGCTGCGTTATCTTTAGGAGTTGGATTTACCGCTGTAAATGAAACAGCCACAACAACAGTTATGGCTGCTAAGAAGTATAAAGTTATTAAGACTAAGAAACTAAAGAAGTATCGAGTTTCCTATAAACATAATGGTCCAGTTTATAGTAAAGCAAATCTTTCTAAGAAGCGGACCACACTTAAGAAGATCAAGAAAGATAAGTTGTATGTGACAAAACAAGAAACTGTCCGTAAGCACAAGAAGAGTGGTAAGGCGTATAATTCTCGTTATCTATACGTAAAAGATATCAGTCATTCTAAAAAGAGTGGTTGGATTCATAATTCTAATCTGAAGAAATACAAGAAGAGTAATAAGGACAATTCAACAGCAAATGATAACCAACAACAATTAGAAGGTCAAGACTACATTGATTCAATTGTTTCTCAAGATAATCCTGATAAGAATATCAAATCTTATAGTTATTCAAAAGGTGTAGATATTGCCAAGAGTAAATTCATCAGTTTTGTGAATAGTGAGCGTGCTAAGGCTGGAGTTCCAGTTTGGATTCATGATAGTGGTGATCAACAAGTTGCTGATATTCGTGCTGAACAGTTAGCTAAATTAGATAATCAAAGTCATTATACAAATCCTGATACAGATGAATTTGTCTATTATCCAAATTCATCTACTAAGATGCCAATGTTCAATAAAGTTGAAAATGATCTAGGTTTTCTTAATAATCCTTGGAAAAATTCGATGTTAACTCATTCTAATGAATCAGTTGGTGAATTAGGAGACCTCAAAGATGGATATGGAAAGATTACTGATGATTCAATTGAGAGTGGATTGGTCAACGGACTATATAGTATGATTACTTATGATGAACCTAATGGTGATGGTCATAAAGACATGTTATTGAATAATGATTTAAAGTATTATGCTGTTGGAACTTCTAGTCGAAAGAACATCAATGGTGAAAATGAAGCATACGTTGTGATCATCTCTTCAGATGCTCCATTGCAAAAGTAATTTAAAGGAGAAGATCAATATGAAAAATACGAGGCACTTTTTATATTTCATTTAGAATGTCTGAAAAATGTTTTGCGAATCTATTGGCCTTACTTGGATTCATATTTCCAAGCTGTTTAAGCAAATAATTTACATTGGGTGGAAGTGAAGCAGAATCTTGTTCAGTACTTGTGTTTGTTAATAGTTGTGAAACGTCAGTATCAAGTGCATGAGCGTTCTGATTGAGTTTTTGAATGCTTATATTTTGATGATTGGTGTGTTCTAGTCTTGAAATGAAGTTAGTGGAAAGATGACTATATTCTGCCAGTTTTTCTTGGCTTAGACCTAATTGTTTACGTCTGGCTCTAATGTTTTCTCCAATAACGAAATTAATATCCATGTTCACAGTACCCCACTATATAGTGATGTTGATATCCTGAATATAGGTACTTTTAGTGCAATGTTTAACAACTTATATTAATTAAATCAGTTCATACTTATATTGAGTTGATTTAATAATGTGATTTTCATGTGGTATAATTTTGTTTGTTTAAGTTAGGTATGTCTTGATACTACATTCAAGTACTTAAACGTAATGGATTTAATATTACAGGGGGTCAAAATACGTGGATAAACAATTTTATAATGATAGAATTCTAGGTGCTGATGGACATGAACAAATAATTCAAGTAACTGATAGATTTATTCAGTTTGATGATGGAAGCATCCCTTTGAGAAAAGTTAATGCTATTGATCTTCAGCTTTTTTAGAACTCCTTTTCCCAAAGGAAGTGTCTGGAGTATTCTAATAGCTCTTGTAGTCCTGTTCTTTGGTATATCAGGGATGGTTAGTTTGGTTGGAATAGTATTATTGGGAATTGGTGTCTACAGGGTATACGCATGGTTTAAGAAGGGGACGTATGGATGTCTTATGTTTGAAACTTCATCTGGACGAAATCATAGAATTAGTGCAAGGTCATCTGACATTAATAGGTTGAAAACGTTGCATAATTACTTGTTGGATTTTGTTGGAGAACTTTAACGGGGGTATTTGCATTGAGTTTAAGTGAGGAGCGGTTTAATGAAAAAGAGAAGTTTGGTTAAATTTACATTATTATCGTCAGTTATTTGTGTATCATTCTACTGCTTGTGAAGCAGCAAGTCTCAAGATGGCACTGTCTGTAAAAGGGATTGCATTGAATACAAGTCTCAAGAAGATCATTACTGACATGCCTAAGAGTAAGAATGACCCGAATAAGGGATTTGTAGGAAATCCTTACAAGGACAGTCCTAAGGGAGTCGTATGGACAATCTATCCTAAGCCATTGATTAAATATGCGCAGACCTATGATAAAGAGGTGGCAAACATCACGGGAGCTTCAAAGAATCAGCTCATTAGTGAAGTAAAGCATGGTAATGCGGTGGTTTTCTCTGGTGCGTGGAATATGGATAGTTATCGCCCGTATCACGTCTTGGCATTGGTTGGCTATCAGAAGGGGCATTTCTTGGTCGCAGATCCCTATATGAAGCAAAGTTGGCCAGGCAAGACTAAGTGGTTCGCCACTAAGAAAGTCATGTCTGTGTATAAGAACCGGCATGCGCGGGCGGTGGTTATTCGATAACATTGTGAATTAAATAAATAAAGGAGGAAAGATATGAGAAAAATGTGGTTATTACTAGTACTGGCTACGACCTTTGGCTTGGCCGGTGGGACGACTGCGAACGCGTCAGCTTGGCATCATGGGAGTTTTCCTAAAGCTGTTCGTGGATATTGGCATATGTATATGGGGAAGGGAACTTCGGCTTTGGCCATGCAGTATCACTACACTAAAAGTGTTCAAGATACCGATATGTATGGAAAAGTTAATGGTCGGTGGAAAAACGGTCCATTTAATCCATCTAACTCATACAATGGTTCCATCCGCTATAAAGTGATTGGACATCATAAATACTATTTCAAAGCAACTAAGAAAGAAAACAATAAATGGTACTTAGGGGCCGATCGAATGGTTCTTACCAGGAGGGGGCATCATAAGTTGACGATGAAGCTACACTTTAAGGAGGGTCAACATAAATGGTTAAAGCTTACTTATTACGCGGGGAGAGTTAAGTAAGTCGGTGTCTAACGAATAAGTTACGAATTAGGAAAGCTTACCTACGAATTTTGAAATGGAGAAGAAAACGATGAATATTAAGCAAATTTGTATCAGCACACTAACAGTATTCGCAATTACGGGCATTACCGTGGTCACGCCGACAACTAACGCGGCAGCTAAACGGGCAGTTGCACCTAAGTCCATGCGCGGAACTTGGCAAACTCGTCTTGGAAAAAATAGAGTTGAGAAACTTAAAATCACGAAGTACACCTTTAGCGTGAACGACTACAAAAATGGAAAGGTAGAAGGTAGTGGCTGGATGGTTGGCGACAAGAAAGATAAACACTCAACCAATCCATTTAACGGGAAACCAATGTACATTAAGAAAGATAAAAAGGGATATACATTTATCGGCAGAAATGTAATGGGTCAGCGTTGGCATCTGAAGCGGGTCACCCACAAGAAGCGTCAAGCCTTGCGTGATGACGGGTGGGCATACAAATCATTTGGTGAGAAACCAGTTGTATCTTACTATTATCGAGTTAAGTAAAATTTTTTATAGAGAGAAGTTACTTGTTAATTTAACAATGTTTTAGTACTAGTCCTGCCGGAGCTACGGCAATTTGGATGACGCTAATTGAATCCGCTAAGGCTAATGGCGTCAATCCACGCGACTACGTGACTTACCTATTAAATGAAGTGCCACAACTCCCAGATTTTGCGAAAAAAGAAGATCTGGAAGCTTATTTACCATGGAATTATCAATCGAAGCTTGAT
>NZ_JAMXAZ010000020.1:0-47995 GCF_024718525.1 Levilactobacillus yiduensis | reverse complement strand
AAACGTAAAATTCCCATCAAGCACTTGAATCATGTGTTTGATGGGGATTTTGGAGTTTCTGGTGAATAATTCAGGTTGATAATACCTAACTAGTAAAGATTGAAAGTCTAAGCCCCTGTACTGTGGCTCATCTGCATCGTCAGAAACACTAAATGGATACGCAAATTCCTTAAGCTTATAATAACCAATTTCCTGAATTTTTGCCGCATCTATCTCACACGACTTGGAAAAAGAAATTCCCCTACTCTCCAGCAACGCACGCTGGTCTTCTGGCGACAAGAAGCCCTTACTTGGCATGGTATTATTCTCCTTAAACAAAAAACTTCTGCTTATTCAGGGCGTACCTGCCGATTTAACGGGAAGCAGAAGTGTTGTCTTCTATACATGTAGAATACCAAAAAGTCTTCGTAATATCAAGTATCCTACACAAATTGCAATTCCTTTTAAAAACAAAGATCATTCATGCTAGCTTCTTGATAATTATTTCCTAGAGCAGAAACAGGAAACGACAAAACACTTGTGGTTCTAAATGAGACGGGCTAGCCGGTAACAAAAAGTCAAAAAAGGGCTAATGTTCACCAAATTCTCCATCTGTACCGTTTTTTTGCAACCCCAGAAAGCCAAAAGCCGCTTCAAATCAACGATTCAAAACGGTTCAGGATGATTATACTTTAATTTTCATGGCCCCACCCGGAGTATAGGGGCCTCTGTAAGCCCGTTATATCAGCATTTACTATCCGCTTGTTCACCATTTGTTCACCAAAACCTAGGCGGGTTCATACATATTGTACTTACAATAAAAAAAGCCACCCTACCCGCAATGGATAGAGTGGCTTTAATTGAACAAACGACGTTGTTGCTAGCATGGCCCTTTGTTTGCCCAGCACCTACACTAGCATAGACAAACTAAACTAGTTCAAAGAACGCACGGTTGTTTACTTGAGTTTCTTAACGTAGTCGGTGTTGGAAGTAATGTACAATCCATTACCCAGTTTAAATCGAGTAATCTTCCCATAGCTAACCACAGACTCAACATCGAAGACGGTCCCTTTGGTGAACTTCTTCTCAGCCTTCTTGAACGCCTTGTCGTGGTAGCGAGTAATACTCGTCTTTGCTTTGACCTGCTTGGCTGCCTTCAAATAGGTGGCCTTTTTAGCTGGCGTGGAAGCTGAACCGCCAACACCGTTCTTCAAGTCCTTGGCGAACTGAGCCTTGCTGATACCCCACTTGCTCAGATACCCGTATGGATCCTGATGGTCCCCCCAGATATTATCTGATACCCATTTATGCGACTTGATACCAGCACCGGCCCCGTCTAACGTCAGTGGAATCCCGTACTTCTTTGCGTAATACCGGAGCACCCACACGTAGCGCTTGTAGCTTTCGTTGAAGCGTTTCTGACTATCCACATGCGCCAGTTCCACTTGGAATGGTGAGTTGGCATTGGCTACCGTTCCAGCGCCATAAGCGACATAACCGGGAGTCCCAACGATATAGATTCCCTGGTCATCCACAATAGCGTGTGTGTAGGCTGCGGACCAGTGCCCCTTCATATAGGAAGCTTCGTTCTTCCCAGAGCCAATGCCGCGATTGTTATCGTTCCCGGTGTCATGGGCAATGATATACTTGTGCGCCGCCTTGCGATTATCCCCGGCGTTAGCAGCTAGTTCGTAGCTGCGGTTGAATGAATACCCCATTACTTATGGTCCTCCTTAATCTGAAATCCTTTGAAGCCATCAAACAGGCCAGACGTGAAGCCACCTACCAGCAGGCCCATAACGGCTCCTGACAGGAAGTTATGGTCAGCTGTTACAAATACCGACAACAGACCGACTACTACGCCCACTCCCATCGACAACCACGGCATCCATTGATTCGACACCTTCGTCTGCTTCACTGCCTGTGTCAAAACAAAAACGACCAAAGTTGTTAATGCCAACTCGGCCGCCGTTCCTAGATTGAGTTGCTGGATATAGTCCATGCTACTCACCTCGTTCCTTCAATTTTTGGTTTTCCTTCTTTAACCGCTCGTTCTCTCGTTTTAGCCGCTTGATTTCATCAGTCTTGGTTGGGGGCTTACCAGCGTTGATTCGTGCCACCCAAACCGGAACATACCCGACTGCAATCGCCGAGATTGCTGAGAGAATGGCGGTGAATACTTTATCACTGATCCTAATCATCCCCTGTAAATGCATAGCTCACAATCCGACAAATCACCCCGCCCGTCAACACGGCCCCCGGACTGATAAGCGCCCCCATCTCCATATCATGCACTAGGAAGCCTAAAAAGAAACTCATCCACACAAAAACTAGGCACCCAATCATGATTGGCCGCGCGTAGAACCAGTGGAAGTCCCAGATTGAATAGACCATCGCAAACGTGCCAATCACCGCAATCAGGAAAATAGATGCTGGATCATCTAAGACACCCAACATAGTTCTCGCTGGAGGTTTCAAATCGAAGAAGTTCACCTGAATGATGAAGACGATTGCAATTGCGTAGGTTTCCACAGCGGACCAGAACCAGAACTGATTCTTTTTATAATGCTGGTACAGTTTCTTGTCCATAAGAAAAGCACCCCCTATGCCGTTGCTGGCTTGTAGTCGGTGCCCGAAATTTCCTTATACTGTTCGTCAGTGATGAAGTCGTGTTCCCGGTACCAATTTAGGTCCGGCGTCAACATGCCCCAGCTAGAAAACAATTTGATTGTCGTGTAATTCATGATTTATCCTCCTATTCTGCGTCTGTGGCCGGTGTCTGAGCAACCATCATCTGAGCTACCTGACCTCCGAGTGCACTAGTGGCCGTCTTAACTTCCGTAACATCTTCCTTAACGTCTTGCACATCCACGGTCGTTTGCGCTTGGGAACCGCCCAACACAGCGATAGTCTGTTTAAGCTGTTGAATGTTTTCTTGGGCCACTTCATTCTCGTGAATGAGATGATCAATGCTTAGGTCCGGCAGCCAATTAGCTGTGTGCTTCATAACACCGGCCGTGTATACATAATTCTTCCAGTACCGCTGCACGGATTCAAGAGTTTCTGGCAGCAGATACAACACTGTCCATCCCTTAGTTTCTTCGCCTGTTGGTTGAGCCAATGGCACCCCACTGTCGGGGTCCAGGTTCCAATAGGTCTTAATCGTTTTTTCTTCCATCACTTATCACTCCCTAGTTAGTCTTTTTAACATTAAGAATTATTTCACCATCAAATTTAGCCTCATTGCTACTGCTTGATACAGTGAGATAAAACGTACGCGAATCGGGACCGCCATTCGTCAGTCGAACCCATAATCTATTTTTTTCAAAAGTTACGTTATAACTTTCTGAACTTGTCCCGATTGAACTGTAATGATAGTTAAACTGCATAGAGCTATCATTACCTAAAAATTCGAATCCATCTGGCAGCGTAATTGCCAATCTGTTCAGTGCATTGGCGAGTGTGTAGTACTTTGGCACCTCTACAGTTGCGTTACTTTTAAAGCGTGCCGTATTTGTAGCGCTATCCCATTTCATTAAGGTAAGACCTTTAAAGTCTTGGTCCCCACCATCATTCGGACACTCAATCCAAGAAGCATCCTGAATCTTTTTGTCGTATAAAACTTGCCCACCAATCAACATCTTTGTGACCTTTTGATTACCAATACGCATTTCCATCAGAAAGCACCCCCAAAGGAAGGTACAATCCAATTAGTTAGTGAAATTTTGGAGGGTGCCCCCCCCCCCGAATATTTACGCAAATTGTGAATTCATTGTACATATTTAATCATCCTTTCTAGTCTGGAGCGATTGCATCGGTCTGATAAACGGACGCTTGCGCATTAGCATCACCGACATTACTACTGGTGCTAATAGTTCCAAATGTAATCGTAAAGTAGCCAGGAATTGGTGCAGAAAACTGATACTGGTATGATCCGTTAAGTTTTCTACCATCTATCGCTGGATTAGCCTCAGCAACCGAAGCAACGGAAATAATTCTAAGATTGTCAGGCAATTTCGAAAAATGAAATCCTTTTGGCAGGGTAAGAAATGTACCAGACCATTTTTCTTTTGCCATCATAGGTCGAAGTAACTTTCCAAAAAGGGTTGTAATGCCTGTTTTACTATCGTATTTCATAAGAATTGGAGTGCCCGTGAATCCCTCACCAGTTTTACATTCTTGCCAAACATCATCGGCGGGTAAAAGTATATTCCCACCAGCAATCACTTTAACGACTTTATTCGCACCAATGTGTATGGTCATAAGACACCACCCACAATCCGGTGGCTCAATGGGGTATTTCTACCCCCCCATGGTAAATAGGGTTAACTTCATTTTCATGACACTGCCTCCTTTGAAATTGATATCACTGCTGGTGATGCAGACCTACCTGGTCCACTAGTAGTAGTAATTTGGTTAAAAGAAACCCAATTATTTGAATAGTCCGCAAGCGTATCATTAGTTAAAACTACTTCGCCATCAACTACGGACGGGGTAATAAAACCATTCGTCGTTCCAGCAAAGCTTGGCATATACACTCCATCATCGGGCCAATAATCCCACTTAATTGACGTTACTTTGTAACCGTCCGGTAGTATAAATGGTGTGATTGATGCCTTTGACTTAAAGTACGCACTGATTGTTCCTGTGACTTGTGCGGTCGTTTCATTTAATTTCTTAAAAAAAACATTTCCAGACACCCCATCAGGTAATTCCAATGGCACCCACCCATCAGAATCCCGATAGACCACATTAGTACCAACCAGAACTTTCTTAACTCGCTTATTACCAACTTGCATCCCTACACCTCCTAGCTAGCCGTTCCATCAGCCCCGGTATCCGTAGCCGGGTCCTCAACAACAAAGATAACCGCATTATCGTGAGTGTCACCGAAGCTCTGATAATCGTCTGACTCATGGAAAACTTTGCCACCAAGAACTTCTAGATCCTTATCAATCGTCAAATCACCGGCGTCATAGTTGGTTGCTTCGGCTGTCCCGTTCTCGCGCCGTTGCACCACGTGGCTCTTATCGGCCGGATTGATGGTTACATTGTCTCCGTACGTGATAGAACTGTCACCATTGTCCCGAACATAGCCCTTATCAGCCGTCTCTTTAGCCACGTAAGGACTGCCGTTTGAGTTAACTGGGTCCTGCGTATACTTCCACAGCGCGTCCACTGTGGCGTCCTTGTCCGAGTACATCAAGCTCTCCGGCAAGATAACCTTATGGGCCTCAATAGCCTCATCCACATACTCACGACTTGCTAAACCTGTGGGCGTGATGTTGACTGTGACGTTAGCCACATCCCCAACAATCACGTAGATGGTCGACGTGAAGCGGAACCAGACCTTGTCAGCATAGTCTGGCATAAGCTCCGGTGTCTCAGCAGTGATGACTGCATAAAGTTGTTCCTTGTCCTCACCATCTTTCGTGGCATATAACCCGATAGCTTGAATAAGATAGCTCTCACTCAGACCTTCGTTAACAAATTGGACCTCGGTCCCCGTTACTGCGGCATTCCCATCAATCGGTTTCACTTGGTCAACAATATCTGCTGACTGAACTTCATTTGGCAAAGCCACCAGGCTATCCAGATCAACTCCATTAAGGTCATCGGCTGTGGAGGCCGCCCGGGTAATCTCAAACTTGGCCTTACCATTGGCTGCCAAACTGGCCAGCAGCTTCCCAGCCATCGTCAGTTTTGACTTATTATATTTACTCATTCAAATGCTCCCCTCCTTCTGCGTTTACCATAGTTGCGACAACTACATCGGGTTTAATTGCTCCCACATATAGCTCCTGCGTCGTGTCAGTAGCTGCGTCCATGTCGGGCATGACCACCGTCGCCACAGCCACGTTCTGAATCGCTCCCAGATAGAAGTCTAGCTGAGTCTCAACCTGAGTCTGTGTCCGAATCTGATAGGTCATGTTTACCGGCAGATACACATTGAGCAGATAGCGCAGCCGCTTGATTTGCTCTGGCGTGATGTCGTGGGCCTCACTCATCGTATCGATGTGGCTCTTGATGTGGTCCACGTCCACTACCGCGATAATGTCCAGCGACTGAATCAATTCACGGAAATATCGGATAGTAATAGGCCGCGGCGGCAAAATACGCATGAGCACATCATACTGGCGGGACTCTAACGACTTGATGTAATCAGTTGGTAGTCCCAACTGATACTCAAAGAGCGCCAGACCTTCAGAGTCAGCCTGCATGACAAACTGGTTCATCAGCAGCCGTTCCTCTGAATCGCCGAACTGGTCACCCATCTTCTGCTCGGCTTCCATGAGACGTTGCATCTCACGTACACCGTCATAGTAGTCAGGCAGATAGTCCTTTAGATTAAGCATTAAGCGTCACCTCACCAACAACCGGAAGCTCAGAAGTATCGTTCGTAAAGGTCATCTTCACATCGCTCTCGGCCCCATTAAGAACCGGCAGCGTTGCGTTGATGACCCCTTCTACCTTCATGATTTCAGTTAGAATTTGTGACCGGTAGACTGTGAGTGAGTACCCCCGGCCAGTCACCTTGTCGATATCGTCCCATGCTTCGCGACGTTGGGCGAAATAACTCTCGATACCCGCTTCAATTGCCACTTTCAAACTCTCGACTGTGGTCGACGTGTCCGGTGTGATAGTCGTCTCAATACTAATCGGTACCTCTGTGGGCGCAACCACTGTCACCAGATGGTCGATAGGCGCTAGGCCGTAGCCCTGCCCTTCGGCGTCTGGCGGGTCAATCTGCTCTTTGACTTGCTTGACCAGTTCAGGGCTAGCGGCTCGTTTGGCGTTATTCAGGATGACCAGTTTGACTGTTCCGCCGCCCTGCCATACTGGATAAATCTGGCCTGAACCTACTGACTCAATTCGACTCAGCATGTCGGCATAATCGGCCACGTTCCCACCATAAGCGTTGTAGGCATCTGGCGAGAGCAAGCGGTCCCGGAAGTGGTCGTCGGTTTCGTCGTCCTTCGCTGGCACATCCACAGACAGAATTTCAGCCCAGCTAAGCTCATCATTCGGTGTGACTGGGAGAATCTGTCCGAGATAGCCATTGGCCTGCGTACCAGTCTCCTCAGCAACAAGCAGCCCGGTTAAGTCTTCGTTGACCTCAGTGACCTGATAGAAAATAGGTTCTTCACCCACACTCGCAAACTGGTCGCCAATCTCAACATTACTGACTGGAATACCTTTTGAGTCTAAAAATTTGGCACTAACTTGTGCCGCGGTGGCAGTTTGACGCGCTAGCCCTCTCTCTGGTCCCCGGTAGTCCAAAAATTCGCCTGGAGCCGTCTGTGTGTATGTGGCACGCACGATATTTGCCATGTTCAGCGATTGCTCGGCCATCAGAGTAGCAGCCGGGGCCATCGTGTCATAGATGATTGACCCTTGCCGCTTATCCACGCCGTCGGACACTTCATCAAGCATGGAATCCATGAAGTAATCAAAATCATGCGATTCTAACTCTGCAATCAGCGTTTCAGGATTCACTAAGTGTCACCTCACTCTCAATCGGAATGGCGCCGAAGATGGTCTCACAGAACCCGGCGACTCGTAGCGTAGTGGCATCCACTCGTTCAGTCTCATCAATCGATACATCAGTGACCCGGTCGTCGGCTTCCAGGGCTTCGGTCAACATTCGGTCTACTTCAACTTCTGCGTAGTCAAAGTCCTTACCAATCAGTTCAGACAGGTCGTTGCCGTACTGATCGTCGTAGATGGGGTAGACAAACCGCTCCGTTCGGAGAATCTTGTCCACGGCTTGTACCATAGCAGCCTGTCCATCCACCATTGAGATGACCCGGCCATCCCGGACTAGGTACGTGTAACTGGGGAGCGTCTCCTCCTCAACCTCATCTTCGACCTCATCAACCACGTCCTCGGTCTCAACTTCTTCTAGTTCGTCGTCATTCATCTTCGTCACCTCCCGTCTTCTCTAGTACATAAAATTGTTGGCCACCATCCTGGCGAATCATCGTAACTCCGTCGCCCTTCTTGAGGGCCCCCAGGATGGTGACTGTCTTCTCTTCACCATCAAGCTTCACTTTCACCTTGTGGTCGGTGACGGTTTCGCTTAGGTTGAGGAAAGCCTCAGTAAGCGTCATCTGGTTTGAAATTTGAATAGCCAATGGATCCTCGGCAACGACCGTGCCAAACACGATATCCGAATACTCACTATCTGGTCCACCGCGACTGGCCCACCAGTTCAACATTGTCTCTCCCGCCATTAAATACGCACCTTCATTTCCAATTCGGCTGTATGACTGGTAGTCCCAAAAGTATGGATGGCCTTCGTAATCAACAGGTACTTGCTACCTAATCCGATATCTTTCAGACTTTTCACCTTCACTAGTGCCTCGTTGCCCGGTACCATTGACAGGGTGGCCAGCGTGTTCAGCTTCAACGTGTAGGTCTGTTTATTCTTAGACTTAAGAATATCTTTGGCCTTCTGTTTCATTTGCGCCGCGTTGGCTTTGTCCTTGGCTTTCTCGACAATCTGGAGTTTCCCCCAGCGGTCGACTGAGTTGCCGGCGACCGTGACAGTTTTCAGCTTAGTGTTAGCTACGTCAGCAGCCTTCTTCTGGGCCGCGGTCTGCTTTTTGGCCTTAGCTGTGGAAGAAGACTTCTGCTTCTTTTTCTTGTCAGTTCGGACTACACGAACAACGTTAGCAGCTTCATCAATACTTTTGCTAAATGAGAACCCGGTCAGCTGTGACCCATCACCAATGATGTTCTTGAGCTTTTTGTACGGCGAGCGCCGCAACTCAACCACACCATAGTTATCGTGCAGAAAGTACCGGTGTCCTGTAGCCAGCCGCGTAGACTTAAATGAACTTTTCAGCATATCGAAATAGCTCTTACTGTCGGCCACCTCAGCGACCAGCTTGTGTGTCGACTTGTCCACTACCTTATGCTTTACGCCAGCTAGCTTAGCCACCTTGGTAAAACGCTGGGAGATAGTCGACACCGGCCAGATAAGCGAATCCTGGTTCTTAAAATATCGAAGACTATCGTAGGCCGTTACAGAAAATACCTCGGACTCATCATAATCAACCTTGAAAATCTTACCCTTAAAGACGTGATCATGGTCCCAATTGAACCAAATCACATCCCCATTCTTAGGCGTGTACCCTTCGTCAACTTCAACCAGGCCAAAAGTCAGCTGTCCGGCTGAGAAGTCTATATCGGTCGTCCACTTGATGTCAGTCTTTAAAATTTCCCGTAGGTCCCACTTAATCTTCTCACCTGGCGTCTGTGACTGAAAAAATGTTACTGCCATCACCTACACCGCCTTTACTGCTGACTTAGATACCCAGCCCCGGGCCCCGCCACTAAGCGTAGTCACGTGGTACGGGTACTTGGCACCCTTAGCAATCAGCGAAATTTTTCGAGTGGCGTTCCGCTCGGTCATCCCGGGACCGGAACCATTCGAGCCAGCGTGCAGCCGACCATTCACGACAACCTTAGACCCCCGGCCCACCTTACCTGGCGGGGCCGACCGGGATTTACCTTTCTTAGCGACCTTCTTCTTTTTCTTCTTAGAAGTCTTGACCTTCTTGGCCTTGTGGGGCTTGTTTTCAGTCAATTTGAAGGTATAGGTGTACTCGTCGGCGTAGCCTTCAGTCATACCATACTTGAAGTCGGTCATGATTCCCTTGAAACTAATTTTCGTTTTAGTAACTACTAACCGTACTTGCTTCTTAGATTTATAAATCTTTAAAAGCTTATCCAAGTATGTTTGCCCTTTAGCATACGGCTTTGAAATGCTTAGGTAATGGGCCTGCTTGGGCTTGACTGGAATTGTACTGGTAATTTCAATTGTCTTGAGCTTTTCGTCTCCAATAAGATTAATCTGACCTAACTTGATTACAGATACAGTCTTATCATCAGTACCATAATCCAACTGAATTTCTTTGGGGTTAACTGGCAGCGCAAACGTTTTGTTCTTGTTGTTAGTTAACTTAAACTGCATCCCCGCCACTAGCTATCCCCTCCGTTCCTTTAGTCCAATCAGGTAAGTCTCAATCTTTGAAACCATCGTTTCCGCATCGTAGTCCGCATTGCCGGAGCTTTGGAGCACAAATGCTCCCGGCTGAATTGTAACGTTAGTACCGCTTTGTTCGGAACTACTGGTATCTGAGTAATTTGCCACTGTGGAATAGCCACCAGCGTTACTACCAAACAATGTGCTCTGAGGCGCATTCCCAGTGGTACTACTACTCAGATTACCGTTCACATCCACAGACGTGCCGTTGATACCTTGCATGGCAGAAACAAGCCCACCAACCGCCGTGGCCGCGTTATTAAATCCGTTGGCCAGGAGATTACCAGGATTAGCACTAGGCATGTGGTTTAAGGCGTCCATAGCGCCAATCGCTTGCTGAGCCATTGCTCCAGTTGCGCGACTAGCCAACTGAGAACTGCCCGTAATACCGTTTGCAAATCCTTGTACCAAGTAGCCACCAATTTCAGCAAAAACCGTTGACGGTGAATGAATGCCTAAAGCACCCTTTGCTGCACCAACAACCTTACTTGCGACGCTTGCCACGGCGCTAACAGCTGAGCCAATCATCGACTTAATCCCATTGACCAGGCCCTGAATCAGGTTAACCCCAGCACTAAATAACGCCCCAGCAAAACTTTGTGCTGCACTCACAGCTTGTTGCATACCACCGCGCACTGCTGAGACAACACTTGCCATGCCAGAGGTTACACCACTCACAAGTCGGGCAACCCCACTGATAAACGCTGAAACCATCGCCGAAACTGCCGAAGTCACTGATCGTAATCCAGCGGCGACAACCATCAATCCGGCACCAGCAACAGCAAGCCCCGCCCCGAGTGCGATAGAAGCTGCACCCAGTAGCAGAGCACCAGCTGCGGCCACCATCATGAGTGGCGCGGCGATAACCAGTGCCAACGCAAATACCATCATTCCAGCGCCGGCAATCATGGCGACGGCCGCCACAACAACCATAGCGGTACCCATGAGTAACATCCCCACAGCCGCAATCATGGTTGACGCGGCGATTAGTGGCAAGGCGACTGCCAGAATCATCATGCCCACCGCTGCGATAGTCACACCTACGGCAACAACCATCATGGCCACTCCAAATAGAAGCGCCCCGACAGCCGCTACCATAAAGCCCGCACCAGCCACGGCAAGACCAACACCTAGTAGTAGCAATCCAGCCGCTGCGACGATGGATAACGCACCAAACACCGCCAGCGCGCCACCCAACAGTACGATGTTAAGAGCTGCCATAGCACCCGATTCGGCAATCGTAGGTAACTGTGTAGCTAACAGGGCAATCCCTGCTGAGGCAATCAGCGTAGCCGCCCCAATGAGAATCAAAGCAGCACCAAAAATCCCGAAACCAATCGCGCCAGCAATCATAGCCGGTCCCAGTGCTGTAACCACAGCTGCTAAGATGCCAATCCCAACAACCATTCCCGCAAATACAGCTACAGCAGGCCAACCAGCACTAACTAGCGACGTGACGGCTTCAGCCATCATCCACAGACCGGCCCCGGCCAAGGCAACCGCAGCACCGACAAGCAACAATGATACGCCTAGCTTAATGAACCCTGAAGCAGCGGCCGTGGATGACTTAGCAGCACTGGCAAGTCCGCCGCCCTTACCAAGACCACCGAGAGAGTGACCGATGCCGCTAATGATGCCACTCACATTTTTAACAGCTTTGAAAGCCAAGACTGCCGTCGCCAGAAGTCCAATCCCCATAGCAATAGCATTTAGAACACCGGGATTCAACTTGCTTAGCGTTGTCAGTGCAACTACAATGCCTGTCAAAACTAGTCCCTTGGCACTCATCTTGAGTGCGATAAACGCCGCGGCCAGAACTTTGATTGCCGTGGGGTCCAAACTCCCAGCTACATCAGCAATCGCCTTTAAGCCGTTAGCCAACCCTTTAATGGCACTGCCACTGATGCTCCCTAGTGTCTTAAACATGGCAAATGGATCTTTGCCACCGCCGCTAGACAACTTGCCCATCACATCCCCAAAAGCTTTACCAATGCTACTTAAGGCTGAGCCAACTGAGCTTAAAGCCCCAGTTTTGCCCAGCGAAGAAAAGAAGGCTCCAACAGCTTGACCAGCGGTCTTAACGGCATTTACAACGCCTTGAACTACCGG
Organism: Levilactobacillus yiduensis; assembly: GCF_024718525.1. NCBI lineage: Bacteria > Bacillati > Bacillota > Bacilli > Lactobacillales > Lactobacillaceae > Levilactobacillus > Levilactobacillus yiduensis. The sequence continues at coordinate 35,856 of NZ_JAMXAZ010000020.1, read as the reverse complement.
AACTAGTTTCGTCCCGATAGCGTCAAAGTTTACATTTCCAAGGCTATCGGTAAAGCCACTAATCGCCTTAATGCCAACCTTACTAACTTGGTCAAAGGCCGGTTGTAGACGGTTAGCGACTGTTTCTTTTAAACCATCCATCGCCTGTCCCACAGTTTTATACTGTGTGGCCATCTTTGAGAACTGTTTGTTTGTCCCCGTCTTGGCGATAGCAGCGAAGAAATCTTGGGTCTTGACTTTTCCGGCTTGAACGTCCTTGACCAATTGACCGGTACTCCGGTGCATAGTCTTAGCGACTTGCGACATCCCAGCTGGCGTTTGTTCAAGCATCAACTTAAAGTCTTGCCACTGAATCTTAGGCTTGGCTGCGGCCTGTGTGGCTTGTTGACTCAGAGTCTTCATCGCCTGTTGTGGATCAGAAGAAGCAGCAGCCAGTCCACCGAACCCCTTGACTAACTTATCAGTTCCTTTGGTCCCTACAGCCGCCAGTTGGCTATATGTGGAAGCCATATCGGATGCTGAATAGATAGTATCTTGGGCGAATTTCTGTAGCCCACCACGCGTCTTAGCAATTTGTGCGGGGCTCTTTCCCATCATGGCCATGTTCCCATTAAAGGTCTGCCAAGCAGTACTAGACTCGTTCAGCTCCGACATCATGCTACCAACGCCACTGGTAATCATCCCAATACCCTTCGTGACGCCAGCGCCAATGATATTGGCACCTAACATTGACTTAAACATGCCGCCAGTCTTCCCGGCCCCAGCCGACAACTGATCCATCGCCGCAGAGCCACGGCCGACCCCTGAACTTAGCTTGCTTAATGCTGCGCTAAACCCATCGTTAATTTTAATCGTCGCACTAACAACTTTGTCCGCCATAGGCTACCTCCTTTCTAACCGACGAAATGGCTAGACCTAATGCTTAGACCTAGCCTTCCGTTCAGCTCGTTTTCTTTCTTGTTCTTCCTCTTTGATGCGAATATCAATGCCCGCAATCACAACAGCCTTTTCCTTCCGTGAAAGTCCAGCCCATTGCTGGGGCGTCCAATGGTATTCATTCATAGAGAAGAAGTAATATTTGAAATCATTGCCGTTGCCGGCCTCAATTAGTTTTTTACTGCTTCCACATCATCATCAACAGAGGTATCAAAGCCATTGATTGCGTTAAACTTCTTAGCCAGCGTCGCGAATTCACTCATCTTTAGCATGGCCTTCAATGTGCCTAGACTATCACCCAAAGTACCATAGGCGGTTTGAAGTTCCTTGTTGTCCAAATCTGGTTGGACAATCCCCGCAACCAGCATCAACTCACCAGCCAAAGATTGGTCAACCGTTGATTCTACCTGACCATTCTTAGGATTACGTTGTTTCTTAGTCGCTTGTTTCCGCAAGCGTTCACCTTCCGAGATACTGAGTTCTCGCAAAACGAATGGCGTTGGAAAACGGTCCAACTTTACCTCAGCCGTTTCTTCCTCGTTCTTTTGAATAAAATCTTGAATACTTACTTGATCAGCCATGCTAAATTCCTCCTAAATTAAATATCGAAGCCAGTGAATGGCTCAACCAGTTCAACATCTTCAAACGTGAAGTCTGATTCCCATTGCATAACATCATCATCGGCTTCAAAGTCAGCAAATGGTACATCATCCAGGTTCACCCCAGAGAAGTGCAGCGTCTGCTTGCCGGCCTTAGAGGTTGAATCCTCAATGGTCAACGTAACTTCAAAATACAGGTCTTTGCCTCCACGAATATATGGCAAAGCATACTTAGCCCAATTCGAAGTGATTAAGTAGCCACCAAGCGTCCCAGTACCTTCTACGCTGGTAACCTTCTTATGCTTCCACCGGCTCCCCAGTGTCTGTACGTCTTCCTTATTTTTTTCTAACTTGGCACTAAATTTGTTGGCTTCAATCATCGGCAATACCTTACCGTTGATCGTAACAAAGACTTTAGCGTCCTTAGTTGAAATCGTATCGCGACCGTTTAAAAATTGGCCAACCGTTGAAACACTTTCGTTATCCATTTATCATTCGCCCCTTTCTAGTAAACCGTAATTGTCATGTACAGTTTTTCCATGGCATCAACCGGCGTAATCCCCAAAGTGACCAGGATTGAATCCTTATCGTCCCCTGTTTCTACACTTAAATCAGTTGGATCAAAGCTACCAATTGCTCCAGCAGTCTCTAAAGTCCGCAAGTATGCGACCCGGTTGGCTTTGAACAAGTCGCGACCCGTCGAGTCGTTGTTAACCTTGCCAATGAATTGGCCTTCAAACACGTCTTGCGTGTCGTTAGCAATCGCATCCAGCGTCCGGATAGTCCGATTCTTGTGGAAATCCTTAGGCTTAGCTTCGCTATAGGTGGTGAGCGTATTAATGTCCTGTTCGACGACAACTGTGCCATCCCGGCGAGCCGTAAACACGATATAGCCATTCGCAAGATTGCGGATAGTTGCTTCGTTCGTCAGCCGTGGATTAGCGTCTACCGCGTCAGGATAGGCGACATAGGTCAGTGAGCCAGTGGCTCCGGCTGCCGACGCGACCCCAGCTACATAAGCCGCTGCTGTAGTCGCATCCAGCATTTCACCGTCAGTCAGCTCAACACCATTGATTACTGCGGTAATAGCCTCATGGTCGTAGTCCAACCCCTCAACGCCTGGAACGACTGCGGTCACCTTGTAGCCCTCGTTATCACGTAGGTCTTCAATCAGCTGTGCTAACAAGGCATGTACATTGCTTTCAACGGGGTAGCCCGCCGTCGTAGCAACATTAAACGTCTTGGTAGCAAGCGTGTCACTTAATACATCAGTTACGTCCACAGGAGTGGTGACACCACCCGCCAGTTTGTACGTAGTCTTCCCGGCTAGCGTTTCCAGCTTAGTCTGGGCACCCGTTTCGTCAGCCAGCTTCACAGTCACAAAGTCATTACTCTTAAGGCCAGCAGCCGTAGTCGTGTGGATCACTTGTTCATCGACAACCGTAGTTCCATAAAGGAATTGCACAGTTAACCGCGTTTCGTCAGTAGGATCCTTCGTAACTGAAACAGTGAGGTCATTACCCTTAGTTCCGGCATAGTTGGCCGTGAAGCTCCATGGTAAAGCTTCATCGCTAATCGTCGCCGCCGTCCCACCATTCAAATTCAGGTAGAGGACCGTCACAGCTCCCTTCAAGGCTTCCCGGATAGTTGCCAACTTGCTATCCGACAATGGAGCACCCAAGATTGATTGAAAATCACTACCGCTATTTAGCTCCACAATCCCTTGTGGGCCCCAGTCCAGTTGACTGCCATTAACTAACAGCACTCGGCCTGAAGTAGTATCTGCCTTAGCTTGTGGTGCCCCTACGGTGTTAATGTAAGCACCTGGCCGCACCTTGTTTTGCGTTGTCCAAATTCCACCAGCCATACTAGATACCTCCTTTAAATTTCTTGATTTGATTCTTTGCTTCGTCCAGCGTGTATTCTTTACCATCCTTTAAAGTGATGTTCAAAATTGCACGTTGAATATTATAAAAGCCGGTACTGTTCACCAGTCCGGCCTTGTCATAAGTAGCCTTAGCTACTCGTTTAGTTTTTGCTTCGGTCACTCTTCGTCACCCTTTCAGTTTGCTTCATTTTTTCTTGTTTTGGCGTGTCATCCACAGGATGGGCCCAAACCACAACATTAAAATCTATCGTCAGCGTTCCGTCTACTCGATTAAAGTTACGATCCCGAATGTGAGCGAAGCCTGGGAGGGTCAGAAATTGGTCCAGTAATAACTGTTCCATCACTTCCATATCTGCATTCTGTTTCTTCGGGTCTGGAAAGCAGACTACCTGATACCCATGCGTTCGCTTTTGTCGGCCAAACAATTCTGGTTGGCCCCGGCTCCCAATCGCAGACACATAAAAAGACGGCTCCTTAAAACCGCCTTTCTGATTCTCACGATAGATAGGGACTCCCGGAGAAATAGTCTCCAAAAGTTGCCCGATACGTTCGATAATATCCATTTACAATAGCCCCTCCATAGCACTCATGAAGCCAGGCGTTAATAGCAACGGTAGCTCATTGCCGATTGCTTCAACGGAATCTCGAAGCATGAATCGACCTTCAACCCAGCCACCCCCACCACGAGTACGGTGACCGTACTCAACATGACTAGCGTATTCTACGTTGTTATATAACTGGAGTGAAATTGCAGAACCGTTGAAAATAGGTCCTTTAGCATTCCAGTTTCGTCTTAAGTTACCGGTATCAACTGGGGTCGAATTACTAGCGCGCCGTAGTGCCTGAACACCAACGCGTTTCAACGATTGGCGGAGTTCCCCTTTTAACTTGTTAGGGTTGTCAGCTTTAACTTGAACTTCCTTAGCCCAAGCTTGGAATTCATCATCATGGATCGTAATAAAACCCAATCTACTCCACCTCCTCAGTCGCCTTCTCATCCCGGACCATAGCTACTTCTTGATGGCTCACATACCCGGCATAGCCTCTGCTGGCACGCTTGTAATGAGTGAGCTGACCATTTACATCAGTCACATCTATGTCGGCACCAGCGGGGATTTTCAGGCCGTTTCGGATGAGTAACTTAGCATCGTAAGCGTCCGTCCCGAAGAACGTCTGCTCGCTGGCTTTTAGTCCTTTTAGAATCACTTTAGCTGGCTCATTTTCAACGATAGTCACAGGCACAGTGTCAGTGAAGACACCGTCCTTGACCGTCTTGACACCGGTGATGGTAACTCGGTCAAACCACAACTTAGTGAGTTGCTGGCCCATCTTGTCAAATGCAGCCTTCATCGCTTCACCACCCGAAAACTATTGAGCTGAGCGGTGTAGTTATCAGTCAATGAATTCACCGACTGCAATTCCGCGTACACCTCACTTACTGACTTAAATGTGACAGACGTGTCACCCTCGCTGAGTGTCTTAACGTCGCCATCTCGGTCGGCTACTGGTGTGAGCAATTGATGAGTCACTAGGAATTGCTGGCATAAGCCCACCAAAACTGTGTCAAGCTCAACAGGGAGCTCAGTAACTGGTAAATGCGTGTAGTTAGCCACATCGCTGACCACTTTATCCAGGCCAAATTCTAGCATGACCTGATAGCTGGGATTACTTCCGTCATCAGGGTTAAGTAACCCAAGTTGTGTCAGTAGTTCGTCTCGTCGTGGATGCTTATCCATGTGGATTCCCCCTTTAGTCCGCCGGTACCAGCGCTAACAGGTCAGCCTTCAAGGTTACTCCATCGTGACTGATACTATTAGCGTCAAGCCAGGCAGTAATCTCAGCTACTGTGCTGGCACTAGTCGGCTTGTCGGGGGCTAAGCTTTTGGGGCAGCCACCTTGTCAGACGTGACAAACTCGATACCCTTCGTCTTAGTCTTCAACAACAGAACATCATCGTAAGATTGTTCGTAGTACAGGTAGTTACCACTGTTAGCGGCGCTAGGAGCATCGAAGCCCACGAAGCTGTACTTTTGTGGTGCAATCTGAACGCCGTTGTAGATAAGGAACATCTCGATTTGCTTGGCGTCGTCCACAGCCTTAGAACCAACGCTGAAGTCAAATGCCGTTTGCATTAAGTCAGATGGCACGACCACAATCGTCACATCATCAATGCTGTAGACTGTGCGTTGAACATTTTGAGGGTCCTTCAGGTTAAGTTCACGGTTCATAGCTTCGGCACGCTTAAGAATTGCGTTGTTCTTAGGCGTCAGGTACAGCACCCGGTTGTTTTGCGGAATCCGTTGTTCATCGAAGTTAACCATCATGTCATCGAAGGCCGTCAGGATATTCTTTTCATCCAACGTATCGGTGTGTAAACCACCATCGGCCGCTGCTACCTTTTGCTGATAAAGCTTTGAGAACATTTCACGATCCATTTCAGGCATCTTTTCATCGAGGTTGAACTGCTTAGTGATGTTGGCGATGCTGATAACCATGTTAGATTCGTCCACATCAGATGGGTCTACTAGTGTTGACCAGTAACGTTCATTGGTCAGTTCGTATGAATCCCAGTCGTTGGAATAGTTGGCACTAGGTTGCGTAATTGTCCGACGTTTCCGATCTCGGCGCCCTTCATCGATTGTCAGGCGAGGTACCTTGATATGCTTGGCACCATCGAACTTGATAGTGCTGTTAGATGGAGAGTTCCACAGGTTGGCTGAGAACAAGTGACCATCATAGAATGCTTGCTGAATTGCGGCTTGATAAGCCTCAGCGTAATTAATTGTTGCCATATTATATTTCCTTCTTTCCGTTATTTGAATGCGTCAACTAGGGTTTGAACTTGATTATTATCGTCAGAGCCATTGCCACCCTTAGGCTCGTATCCTGCCTTCTGGCCTTCGTCGAACAAATACCCATCAGACTCCTTAAGAGCGCTGAGCTGGTCGTCTAGGCCTTCCAGCTTGCCGTCATCCGTCAGCTTAACCTTGTCCATATCAAGTAATCCTTCCACGGCCTTGGGATTGCGAACCTTAGCACCAGTCAGTGCGGTAGTCAGTGCTCCGTTCAGCTTGGTCTGACTCAGTTGTTGGGTCAAAGTTTCAGTGTCTGTCTTGTACTTGTCTTGGAGGTCGGTCAGTTGCTTAGACAGGACCTCGTTGTCGCCGGCGTCCTTCTTAAGCCCCTTGATATCTTTATCGCGGTCGGCAATCTGTGTCTTGAGGCTCTCGGTTTCGGTGGTCAGTTCAGCCAGTTGTGACTTCGAAGTTTCCACATACTTACCGTGTTCAGCCATGATGGCATTGATCTGTTCTTCTGATAATTCCAAACCCTTTAAAAATTCTCGTTTCATTTCAAACATCCTCTCTCGCTAGATTTACGTGGTGCGACCACGAATGGAGGCAAAACAAAAAGCAGTTTTACGTCATGCTTAGGACAAAATAAAAACGCCTATGCGGGCGTTAGGTTAAAGCATGTTAATATACACGGTCATCATAATCATCCGGCTTTGGTACCGGCCGGTTCTGACTAATACTCTGTTTAATCAAATCAACTAGCCTTTTAGCACCAGTCACAGAAATATCGTATTCATCATTTTGAGTCACATTAAGGTATTTATAAAGTGGAAAATCATCACCGAATTGTTCGGTATAAGCGTCAAGGACAGGGTTCAATACTTCAGAAGTACCAATTTCAAAGTGTAACATGTCATCACTCTCCTTTTTCGCTACGTTCTTTAATGATGTCATCAACCATCTTCAAGTATATTTTATATGATTCAGGGAAATATTTCTTGATTTGTGCTAAAGATTCGGGATTATTAATCGTGGCTGATGTTGATTCAGCGAAAAACTCGGCTTCTGCATGACCGTTAGTAACTTTCTTGTTACCACCATACTCTTTGGTCGTCCAATAGCCTTTCCCATGACCAAAACCTAACGATAACCCGCCATTAGTAGCAGCATCAACCATATCTGAAAGATCAGCAAAAGGTCGCCAATTTGTATCGTCATCGGCTATATATTGCTCTCTCCAAGCCCGTTCCACATTATAAGAAGATACTACATCAGGAAATTCATCATAGATAGACTGAACTGCTGCTAGTCCTTCTTTGTGTAGCATATCCTGTAACCCGTATTTTGGCTTAAGGCTATAGTTAGAGTAAGTTACAATCTCAGCATCTTTCACCGACCTTTTTAGATAGCGGTGAACGGTCTGTAGAATTGCACCATCTCCAGTATCGTCAATGCTGTGAGCAAGTTCATGAAATAATACATCGTTTTCTTTTGCATACCTGGTATTGCCCTTAAACGATTTTTTATCAAATTGAATTAGCTTACTATCAGCTAAATAATAGGAACCCTGGTTAGATGAAGTCCTAATCGCCACTGCTTTTGGCCGTGTTGCAAATAGCTTCTTCATATTCTCAGGTGCTTTTTCAAGTATCTTCATGAAGGTCTCTGGAACATCAGTCCCTAACTCACTTAAGCGTTCATTATCATCACTACTCAAAACGTTATTTAGATTAATAGCATATCCAGTGGGTTTGTATGGTGTTGGCTTAGGCATCTCAGCCCCAGAGTTAACTAGCTTCTTCCATTCGCCAAATTTCATATTTCTAACCAGCTTGCCCTTGCCAGTTTCAGGATCACGATACCATCTGCCAGTCATCTCTGGTAAATCGTCCATATAAGGCACTGTAGTACACCGGCAGCGGGCATGAATGAGCGGGTAGTTAATTCCGACAATTCGCTTATCTAGCCGGAATATCTGGCCATCTAAGCGACCACAAATGTCGCAAGTATGGCTTTCAAGCGTAGCCATATACTCATACTGCTCGATATCATTTTCTTCGTAGCCCTTAGCTGTAGCCTCTTCGGCAACATGCCCCATTTCAGATACTACCAAGTTATGAATGTTGACTTTCTTAATGTCCTGAAACCTTGCATGAAACATTTGACTAACTTTGGCCGGGCTCCAACCGAGTACGGTCCCACGAAGTACTGCGTCCATCAGATAGCTAGGCAATTCCTTTTGATAGTTCTTCCAAATACGCTTAGAGAAGTCCTTGCCATCTTTCCCCCAGGGACTTGATACCGCCATCTTAAGCTGTGCCTCGTTGAACCGAGCGAAGTTAGATGTGATAGCTCCCTTGGACGCTTGGATATTGAAATTGGTTCGCATGTATGTGTCGTCATACTGCTTGGCCAGTCCGTTTCTCATGACATCTGTACGATGACTAGTAAAGGATTGCGTGTGTTGCTGTAGTTGTGCCTCCAGGTCCTGCAAACGAGCCACCCGACTGCGGTAGTACTCAGAATCCAACTCATCCTTATAGCCACCAGACTTCGCCTTCGCCTCAAACTGCTTAAGGGTTAGCTGCCAGTGTTTTGTGTTGACACCGTTGAGAGCCTTCTTAGCCTCGTCCTTGTCGATTCCGTTGGCGTTGGCATACTTGGTATACCACTGCTCCATCTCACCGTGTAGGTCTCGATAAAGGCCATTAAGCTCAGGCTGTAATGCCTTCTCGTAAGCTTCAGTCGACTTAATCTGCTTTGCCTTAGTCTGAAGATGTCGTCGTTCCCAGTACTTCTGGTTACTCTTCGTCGTCATCCCCATCACCACCTACTTGGTTGAGAGCTTCCTGATTGTCGTAGCCGTCATGCTTCACGATATTGTCTTGACGGTCGCGAAGCTCCTGCTGTGGGTCTTCCACAATAGGGTTGGCCTTAGCAATCGCTTCATCACTGGTGTACTGAGCGAGTTGAGCCACGATTTGTGCCTGCTCCAAGTCGTTTTGGATAGCAGTCCGTGTCCAAGTCTGAGTAATCGCCCGACTGTCTGCGTCGGCTACTCCGAGCCACGTCAGGATAGCCCGGATAAGCTCGGTGAGCGCGTCTCTAAAGTAAGCCTCAGTGTTAGCCGCCTTCAATTCAAGATGGCCGTATAGAGCTTTGATGGCTGTTCCTGACGCATTGCCAATGTCTTTGAAGTCGACAGGATTCACACCTTGACCGTGGACGAAGATGTCTGTCTTGGTCATCTCGAGTAGCGAGTTACGGGCTTCAACGGGAATATCGATAGTCAGCTTGTCAACGCCGGACTTGTCACCAGTTCCGACGTTGTCCATCTTAATAGCGTGGTCTTCCTTCAGGGCTTTCATGAAGCTAGCCAGGTCTTCTCCACCGTAGTTAGTTAGCACTAAGATAACTTGTTGGATGTCATCAACATCGTTAACAAAGCCATTGTAGACGTTATCGTAGACGTCAATTAATCCTTTATACTTCAGTAACTCTGGTCTTCGATATTTGTTCTTAGGGAAGGCAATGAACGGGATTCGACCTAGGTCGTGATGTAAGACTGCGCTAGTACCAGTCTCATCCCCACTTGTGACGTCGTAGATATTGAAACGGTCGTCATAAAGAGACAGGTCGTTATAGTCTGCGGTTCCTGATTTAAACACTGTCACGTCCTTGTCAGTCCAGTACTCATGCACTCTAAAGAACTTCCCAGTATCAGGATTAAGTTGCTTGTAGCTTCGTCTCAGTGCTAGCAGCTTACGGTCTAAGTCACTTGAGTAGATTGGTACTACCTGGTCAGGCGGCACGATACCATAGCGGAACTGTCCGTCCTCATCAATCCAGTAGTGTAACCAGGCGACCCCGGCGTTTGAAGCGTCCACCACCATTTGATTGAGCCGTAAGTTAAAATTGTCGCCCAAGGCGTCCTTTACCTTGTCATTGAGTGCCTCATCCTCCACATCAATCGAAGGTGGAACCGTCGCGACATAACCTGCTTCCTGGTCTACTAAGAGTTGGTGGTAGTTATTACTGACCCGGTTGTCAGCCTGTCGAAGTGGCTCGTCTTTGCCAGCTTCATTGAGTTTTGACTCCCCGTTATTTCTGTTAGTGATGTCATTCTTATTGAAGTAATACCGGAGTGACTGGCTGAACTGATGAGCAAACTTAATCCGCCGGCCATCAGTATTCTTTAGTAATTGTTTCATTGCCTTTACTTCCAAGGCCTGAAGCCTCCCTTCTTCATTAACGATTCTAATTCGTATCTAGTCTTATCAATCGAATGGTCATCCCCATCAGGATAACCAGCCTTGAAGTTCCCGTTAGCATCACGAGCTAACTCGTAACTGGTAAACTCTCTGGCTGTGTTAGGACACCGGACAGGGTCAATGACAATCTCACGTAGGTCTTGCAGCCACTTGAACCCGTGCTCACGACTACCCGGCCCCTTGCGAGCGCCAACCACGTTCAATCCATAGTCCCGGAACTCAGCGATGGTACGTGGCTCAGCTGAGTCAGCAGTAATAACTTCATTCATCGGATTGAGTCGTTTGATGGCAGTCACTGCTTCGCGGTTGGTCATGCCAACACTGTAAATTTCGTTAAACAAAAAGACCCGGCGTCGTGCCGCGTCCCAATATGCGTCGCCATAGGCTAACGGATCATGAGCAAACCCGAAGTCCATGCCATGATAGATTTTATCGAAGTGACTAATCTCTTCGTCTGTAATCTCACGAACGGTTAGGTTGTTGAAAACTTCGGCGCCCGTCCCAGTGACCTCACCTAAATATTCGTGTGCATAGGCCTTAGGATTATCCTTCTTAAGCTGTTCAGCGTCAGCCAAAAACTCTTTCCCTAGCCAAGCTTTAGGTACGCTTAGATAGTCGCTCTCGTGTACCAGTGTATCGTTTCGCCGGCCTTGCTCCTCGCGAGCTTGGTTGACCCAGCTATTTATGCTGGCCGGTGGGTTATAACTGTAGAAGGTCACGATATCCGATCCACCCCGGTTGAGAGATTGGTTGATGTTCCGGATTTCCTTCCAACCTTTGAAGTCAGCAACTTCTTCAAAGTGCTTGAACTTCGTGTAGCCGTGCCGGAACTTCTGTGACTTAATCTTCTCCGGCTTGTCGGCACCCTTAAAACGTATCTGCTGACCTGTGGGGATGTACGTCAGCTGCATAGGACTCACTGAGTCTGCCCACAGGTTAGAGACACCTAGAGTATCAATCGCCCACAGATATTGGTCATAGACTGACTCACGTAAGTTAGATGCGTACCGCCGCATAACCACAGCATTGGCGTCCACATCCTTCATGATGCCCAACACAATTTCGAGCGAAATAAAAGAGGACTTGGTCGACCCACGTCCTCCTGATAACCAGTAATTTGAATGTTGACGGTGCTTGATGTCTTGGTGAAGCTGGTAGAAGCTCGGCGCCATTGAGTGAGCTAGACTAATCTTAGCCATCCTCATCACTCCCAGCGGGGATATCATCGGTAATTTGTACGGGGCCGACAGTGGCGGTTACGTCTCGCTTCTCCGTCCACATAGCGTAACGCTTACCCATGAGTTCAGCAGCTTTAAGCCTATCGGAGATTTTAGCGGGCACCTCGACTTTTGTGCCACTAGGCGTAACAACTACCTCTCTGACCTCGCCTCGTTGGGTAGCAGAGATAAATTCCATTATCTCTCGTTGATCAACAATTTTTTCATCTCGAATTTCTTCCGTCCGTTTTTCAAGTGCTTTCAAAATATCAGGTTTTTTAAGGTTTTCATTTCCAGTTTGTCCAGCTGTCTTTTTGCTATAGCCAGCTTCAATAGCGGCCTGCGTAGCATTACCACTGACAATGTATGATTCAATGAACTTCTGTTGCTTTATCGTTAGTTTCTGCATTTTGCAGGCCTCCTTTATCATTCTTACAAGTTATTATATGCTTCTTGATACTGGGAAACGTAATCATCAAAAACATCAATCTTACTAATTCTTGCATCTGAGGCGTCCGAATTAAAAACCAATCTGATATTTTCTCCACCGATGCCTACACCATATGGATCTAAATCATCATATTTCTTTTCTACTCTCATCAATTTAACTAAACGTTCATCCACATCTTCAGTTCGGTTAGCAGCCTCTAACTCATCAAAAAATCCATCCGTACTACTTAAGTCGGGCTTGAAAATTGCGGTAGCCTGGCCCTCGGCAGCGATTACTTGAGCATCGAAATTATTGGTGCTCCTTAACGCAAATGCTTTTGTTTCCCCGTCTTTAGTAAATCCTAAAACATAAATAGTTGATGTCAACTCTTTAGGCAAGCTACTAACCCACTCATCCTCTTTTAGAAACTTAGAAATGTTGTCCGCTAACACATCAACCTCAAAAGCTAAGATTTCCCTAGAAGCATTGAAAGACTTTTTCAAAACATCGAGAACCCCTGTTCCTGCAATTACGGATTGAGCAAACGGCAAATATTCAAATTTTTGTGTGAAATACTGAGGCACAGTTTTACCTTCTGAATCCTTCATGGAAACGAGTGTGTCCATTGATAAAACAATTGTATCAGTATCAATCAATGCATTTAATGCTGTCATTTTAAGCACCCCTTTATTTCATAAGCATAACAAAACCCCAGCATTACTGCTAGGGCAAGTGTGAAGGAGTGTGAAATTATTGTTTCAACATCGCGGGTAAGGATTTGCACCCTACAATTGCCTCCAACTATGAGTAAAAGCATACGGATCTGAGATATGCGAAAACCTCATAGTCAGCAGTGTCTACCTATTCCACCACCGCGATACATAGACTATTTAATGTATTCCATATTACTATAGTAACTCTTTAGTTCGGCTATTTCTGGACACTTGTTCGGCGCGTTTTGGACATGTCGTTAAACGCATCAATGCCGAAAATCATAATCGATAGGTCATCGATAGCCTTGCGTTCGTCCCGCCGGATGGTCTTCTCATCAACACGGTAAAAGTCGGCCAGTTGTAATCGTGTCTGCTTACCATCAATCAGATACAACTTCTTAATCACGTCATACCGGCGCCGGTCTTCGAACGTCCCTGCCGTGCAGATTTCCTTGTACCGGCTCAAAATATTGTTGACGAACTCCATCATCTCTTTGGACCGCACCCGATACCCCAGTAAAGAGTACAGGCTCCGTTCATACTGCGATAGTGGAACATCCTCCTTTACCTCGGGTAGTTCAACCGTCAAGTGGTTCTCTAAGAGCTGGTAGTGAGACAGCAAAGACTTAGTGTTCCGCAACTCTTCCTCAGACTCAATCTTAGAGAACTTATGCCCCCGTGTGATTAGTCCATCCACAATCTTAGCAACAGTTTCATCCGATAAATCAATCGCCATTCATCAACACCTCCCGTACTACCGCGTTACGCTCTGCAATCGTTAGCCGGTGATATGCCACCCGCACGGTATTAGGCCAACGCTGGAAGTGATTGCTCATCCACATCATGCTTCGAATAATGTCACTGCACTGATCATCGAAGACAGTCAGTAGGTAACGACGGAATGTTTTTTGATCAGTCGTCATTTAGATCTGCCTCCTTAACAAACACACCATCAACTAGCCTTCCCTTACGCCCACTAATTTCCTCGTAAGCGGTTTCTAAGCAATCTTCGATAGATAACCCACGTTGCTGACAATAGATGGTCAGGACCACCAGAATGTCGCCTACGCTGTCGATAACCTCGGCCTTGCGCTGCTTGTTGTGGGCGGCTACCAGTTCGCCAACTTCTTCGACCAGTTTCAGCAGTTGATTCTTGGATGGCTGCTCATCTAGGTGGCGGGTTACAGACCATGCTTCAATTTGCTTAATTAGATTGTCCATTATTCTGCCTCCGTAAGCATTCTCAGGTATCCAGTCAGGGCTGATAACCCATTCTTGGTGAATTTCATCGCTACAACCTGATCATTCTTTCTTGGAAACTGTTTAGTGGCAGTAACCGTATACGTCCCATCATGATTATTGCCAATACCCAACGTACTCTCAATCACTTTAGGTTCAGTTAACGCTACCTGTTCGTACTGTGTCATTCAGGCTCCTCCTCATCGTCGGGCATATCACGCTCAATCCAGCTTGTTCCGGCAAACTCCGCTATGGCCGCCGCAAACTCGGGTGACACCTGCTTCCAGTAAAACGAACGGACACAGTAACTGCACTTATCCTTGCTGATAGTAACTACCCAGCGCCCCATGTCTTCGAACATCACAATTTCATCAGGCGCAACGTGTGGCTCAAAACCTTCTGCTAAAGCAATTTCCATAAACTCAGCGTATTTCACTTGTCTGCCCCTCCTGTTAAAATCTTGCCGAACTTGTCAAAACTAATATTGATTAGCAGTTTGATATCACCGATAAGAAGCATCGTCCAACCAGTATTGTTTTCAACTGCATAGTCAATTTTACTTAGGTTTATCCACACTCGATTGCCATTGCTGTCCTCAGCCATGATCCAGCTCGGCCGACTACTGTAACTGTACATTAGTCTACGCTCCTTTCGCGTGTTCCCGTACATGTTCAGTCATCCGCCGTTTCTTCTTACGCAAAGTTTTTTTCATGTGCTTTCGTTGTTTGCTCATTAGAATCCCTCCAGTAAATTGCCCAAATTATCTGCCCAGTGTTCGTCTGTAGCTCGCCTGGCTAGCTGCTCCACACTTAGATACTCAAATCCCTTACTAAGCTGACGGTGCCAGAAGTTAGACTTTCCTCTTGGCGTCAGATTCATCCAGAATCCCTCGGGCCTCATAAAGACCAGTGGTGTCACCCCTTTCGTTGAGAACCTGTCATCCACCATAATAAAAATCGAGTTGTCAGCCTTTAGCGTAAATATTTTCCCAGTTTCTGGAATCACTTTCCTGCCCCTTTTCAATCATGGCTTGTAATACGTTTTCAACATTCATCACTAATCACCGCGCACAGCTTAGAGACTAGGAATGGCAGCTCATCGAGTGTCTGAACCCGGCGTCCAGACCAGGCGTATAAGTGGTTGTAGACAATCATCGCTTAACCTCCTGCTTCCCAAATTCAGCGATTTTTGCATAGACATCGCCATTAGGTAAAAGTTTGAGCTGAGCAATTAAAGCTAAAAATTCAGATTCAGTGAAAATAAAATCCGACATTCTCAAAGAATTTTCATCAACAAGCGCCGTTATGCCAAAGCCAGAGCCCCTTTTATACCATGCGGAAAAGTAGGAACCGCCACCCACATCCTGACCTAAAATGATGTTCCAACGTTTCTCGGTCTCACGCTCGTTAAGTGGCGTTCCGGCGTAATCCATCACCACATTAGCAACATAATCGGGTAAATCGTGAATCTGATATTTACCTACTTGGTGTACATCGATGAGTGCTGTTCCTGGAATAATTTCACTTCCAATCGCCAATCGACCGCGACCAGTCATACGAACCGTATAACCGGTTTGCTTCATGAACTTCGTGAACTCGCTAGTTTTCATTGCTCTCCTCCATATACCAGTCATTAGTCTCCATAATCGTTAGCGCCCGCATTAAATCGTCTTCGTTGAAGTACCCAAAGTGGCAGTAATCTAAGTCAATGCCCATAAGGTGGGCCATCCGCTTATAGCAGCGACTCCGTGACAACCAGTGTGACCGCCATACTTTATCGAACCGAGAATGACATAGCATTTTCAGCTCTTTCATCTCGGGTGTCGCTAAAATACCTAGTGGCATACGTGTTGGATGCTTGCTGGCCCCGTCACTGTAAACTCCTACACTGGCCTGACAATTGAGACAAAAGTAACAGCGGCCATTGCCAAATTCCCGCCCGCCATAGATATTGGCATTACTGGCGTACACAACTTTACCCCCACAGTATGGGCAGGGGTGCTTATCCCACTGTTCTGGCTTATGCTTTAAGCTTTCCATGATCTTAGTCATCCTCCTGAGTTAGTTGTTCTTGCGTCCATCCATAATGGCGTCTCATTTCCCGCACCCAGCTCAAATCACGGTGCAGCAGTCTGCCAACCTCTCTCGTACTTTTATCCTGATGGATTTTCAGTAGTCGCTGGTCTTCCTCAGTAGCGGTGTACTCGAAGTCTTCTGGCATACGGTTTAGCACCCAGCCTCTGCTGTGGTGTAATTTTATTCCAATGTGTGTGACAAAGAATCCTCGCTCTGTCAGTTCGCGAACATCTGCAAGTTCCTCCAGCTTGATATACTCCGCCTCATTTCCGTAGCGGTCCGCCAACTTGCGAGCCTTTTTAACCACCGAGTCTGGCCAATTGCTTACATGGCCGTACGCATCCTCAGCCGATTGAATATGGGACAATAATTCTGCGTTCAGTGACATGTCAATCACCTCCAACAATCGTTAGAGCATCATCCACACTTCTAGCCACTCCGTACAGAACTGGGAAAGGTTTAATAAATTGTGCAAATAGCTTCTGATCTGGGCGCAACCGCCCCTTTTCGTTTTTAATCTCTAGGCAGAAGAATCGACCATCCGAATGACGGAACCCACAGAGGTCTGGGAACCCTCTGGGAAATAACATGATCATCGCTCCTGACTCAGTCCGAACTCGGCCAGCATTGCTGCGAAAAACGGTAAAGCCGTTCTGCGATAGTGCCAACATGATTCTATTCTGCAAGGAATGTTCACTCTCCATGTTCATACCTCCAGACAAAGCCCTTATACCGATGACCACGTTTCTTGCCTTTAGCAGCCTCACAAATACCGGAAGATTGTCCTCCCATACTTCTAGCCGCTTCTCGTAACGAGTAATAGCTACTTACAAATTCACCGTTAAGCGTAAATTTCAATATAGTCTTAGGTCTAGAAGTTAAGTGATTTTTAACAGCATGAACGATGTTTTCAGAACGCGTCGCCCATTCCAAATTAATCACTCGATTGTCAGTTTTATCGCCATTCAAATGATTTACCTGTATTTTGTTTTCAGGATTTGGAATAAATGCTTCTGCAACGAGCCTGTGTACCAGCTTATTTTTTCGTTTTTCATGACCGTAAAGAAGCACATTCCGGTACCCTGTCTTCAACGTAGCTGGATGCAAGACTGTTCCCTGATGAAAAGAGAACGATCCATTCTTAGACGGCCGATACATGCCTTTGCTTCGGACATTTCCTCCGTTGCTTACTTCATAATCTGGAAAACCGTCAACCGGTCTCCACTTTTCCTCACTTTCGATAGGATTACCTCCATTTCGTGTAGCCGAATGCAGGGCTAATTTAGTGCCTACACAGCCTGTATCCCTTGGTACACATGGACTATGTAGGCAATGTAGCGAATGTAGTCACTTTTATCCTTTTCTTTTATATACGTTTATTATTATTAATTAATGATATATAGAAGAAAGTATACATAACTATACACAGCTCAACGGGGACAAGGGGTTCGAGTGCCTACACATGGCTACACAACCCTACATACCCTACATTCATCGTTTTCGGGGATGGCTAGTTACTATATCAAACGGTTTTATGAAAGCTTTTAAGCTAACTCCGACGTAGTAAACGCCCTGTGAATCACGTTTCTTGGTATATTTGTCAGCCATCTCCTTGCCAAACTTAGTCGAATTCATCAAGTACTGAGAATTATCATCAGCCCAAGATTTATAGCGTCGATACAGCTCGGAAGCCCGCGCCATCTCTCCTTTACCAACCACACAGCATTCTTCCATGAACTCGGTCGTTACATCCATTTCGTTTCGGTAACTTTGGCTAGCCTGAACCACACTCTCTGGCGGTTTCAATCCCTCGCGTTGCCACTTAAGCGCACCTTCGACAGCCCAGTTAAGAATGCCGACCTCTTCGCGCTGTAACTTGTACTTGAGATCTTTGTCCACTCGGTTGTCCGGAATCTTAACTGCGAATGGCACCAGCATGAGTCGCCGCCAGATACCATCATCAGTTCCCCGAATGATTGGCTTGTGGTTGGTCGCCAGCCATAGTTTGAACTCTGGCTTGAACTCAAATTCTTTCCCGTAAAGGTAACGGGCCGTCACGGTGTCACCACCAGTCAGTTGCTTCACTAACCCTTCATCCAATCGCAACCCATCATTAGGTTCACTAGATGTGACTAGCCGGGCTCCTTCAAGTCGGGCAATGTCAGAGTTAGCAGCGGAACTATTATTCTTGACCATGATTGAATCGGCCTGCATCGACCGGGCGTAGTTGCCCAGTGTATCTGCAATGGTATCAATAAAAATTGACTTACCGTTACGGCCGTTCCCATAAAGAATGAACATGACTTGCTCTTTTGTGGAACCAGTAAGCGAGTAGCCTACCGCCTTCTGCACATAGTCAATCAGCTCCGAATCACTGTCGAAAATCTGGTCAAGAAATTGTGTCCACTCCGGTGCGTCAATCGTATCGGTATACTCTACCGCCGCCTGTCGTGAGAATAGCTTCTTGATATCGTGATCCTTCAAAATCCCACTTGATAGGTCCACATAACCATTGGCTACGTTGAGAAGCGTCTTGTCACTATCAAACTCACCGTGGAGAACAGGAACCCGGTGCTTCAGCTCTTCCATCATGGCTTTCTTACCCGCATTAGAACGAGACTTCTTGATGTGCGTTTGAAACTTCTTCTCCGCATCTTTCTCAGTTAATCCACTGTCAGGTGGTACAACCAGTTTCTCATGCTTAAGATCATCAACTACTCGGTCCACTAGGCTGTGAACTTGTCCTGTATCATCAACTGACCAGTAGCTACCGTTGTAGACAATCCAAGTCTTATCGGTAAAAGAGTATTTAACTAACTCTCCGTACCGGTCCATGAAGCGATCAGCGTTACCAGTGTCGTCCCAGCTACGGGGCGGTGCATCCTTCTTCATTTCTGCCTGGTTAGCAAATTCAAAATCATATTTGAGTGGTGCCTTACCACGATTGAAAACGTCTCGCGTTTCGTTAATCGCCTTGTTCAGAGTGGCAACCCCATAGGTCGTCTTACCATGCTTCTCATCCCACTTGTCTCGGAGTAGGCTAGACTGCCGGAAAATACTGTCCATCTTGGCGAAGTCCCGGCCTGTCCAGAAAGCTAGGTCGTTAGCAAACGCTAGGTCTGCTTCGGATTGTGACGTATAGAATTGCTCCCAGCCACCTTCCATGAAAAGTTTGAATCGCTGACCTGTTTGGGACGCCTCGGCTCGTGCGATGACTTCCGTTTCAGACAGGTCATTCATTTGTGGAAGCTGGTTGTTCGGCATTGCTACCACATTAGTGGGCTTTAGGTACCGGTCATACAGTAGCTTAATCAGCTTGGGTTCTGGCTGGTTGATACCGTCATGTGGTCCAATCTGGTTACCCGTCATGGCAAAGAACCTGCCAGAAGTGTACATTTCTACATTTCCTGACCGCCGCCGGTCACCAGGAATCTCGCCCTTAATGATGATGTGGATGCCAGTCCCAGATACGCTAGTTTCGGCGTAAGACTTGGTGATAGTTAGGAAGTGCTGAACCTCGTTATCATCCGTCTCGCCACGTTGCCAACGCTCTAGGTCTTGTTCCAAGTGATCAACATCGATTCCCACATAGGGAGGCTGGAAGTAAAATCCCAATCCGTCCATGCCGTAGTCACCCATTGCTTGCAACGCTGTATCGAAATCCGACCATGTAGACGGGTCGTTGGACTTCCCATCCCCACCGTTGTATGGATTCTTAGGGTACTTGGCATACTTGTTCTTCTCTGGTTGCCATTTGAGTTTGTAAAGCCCCCACCTTTTTAGGGACTTGAGTTCCTCGGGAATTCGTTCATACATCAGCACTCCTCCTTAGAAGGGAAGATCGTCGTCAGGAATATCAATCGAATCGCCAGTATTAGCGAATGGGTCACTAGTATTCGTAGCGGGTGGTGGCGTTGGTTTTCCTGCTGTAGGTCCACTCTTCTTATCCTTGTACGTATGCTGTACTTGAGGGAATTGCGTAACCTCAAAGTTCCATGGAGCGACCCGATTGACCGTGGTCGTGGTGCCGTTGTACGTGTTATCTTCTTGTTTGACGAACACTCGCACTGCTGCACCGCTGATGAGCTTGATAAAGTCATCTACCGTGTGTAGTGGCGTGTTTTCTGGCACTCCCGCTGCTTGCAGAATGTACTGGAATCCATCCAGATCGTACTGGTTGGTTGCCTTGCGTTTCCAGTTGTCCACAAAGATGTGACGATTATGGAACTTAGCATTGGTTTCAGCCAAATCTGGTACTTTGTCTAAATCGTTTCGCACCAGCAAATCAATCTGTAAGGTCTCTGCCCCGTTCTTAGTGGCGTCTTCCTTAGCATTATTGATGATCATTTCGTAGTTTCCTGCGGGAAGTGCTTCATAGTCGCCACCCGTGTTATTTGAGTAATCCGTATTCATAAAATCTGCCATTATTTATTCCTCCTAATTTTTAATTAATCCTCTTTGCTTAGCTTGGAACCATGCCCAGCCTGGCTTATAACCCCGGGCTTTCGCAATTCCCCGCAAGTCTTCCATGGTCTGCGCCTCACTGGGCTTCATTCGACCATACCGGACCGAATTGTACTCGGCCTTCATATCGAGCCGACCATGAATCTGTTCAAGCTTCACTTCATGGTCAACCTCCATCTCTGTTTCCGTCCGCTGGATAGCTTTTCCACACACCGGACAGACTGTGGACGAAGCTGGAATCACCGCGTAACAGAACTCACAGGTTCTGATTGGTGGGGCATCACTCGTCTTGCTTTTACGTTTCTTTCGGTCGTCAAGCGTCCAAGTGTGTTCGTCATCCGGTAACCCGAACCGTGAGTAATTAGCAACGTGGTCAATGATGGTCGCCGTCTTGTTTGGCCTGTAGCGCATTGACCTCATCGACTGCTGAATATAGAGCACCAGTGATTCGGTTGGCCTGAGCATGATAACCACAGAACAGTCAGGGACGTTGAAACCCTCACTAATCAAATCCACATTGCAGAGAACCTTGAGCTCACCAGACTTAAAGTCAGCCATGATTTTCTCTCGCTCTGCTGTGGGTGTTTTCGCATCGGTATGTTCAGCGCCAATGCCAGTCTTTCTAAAGGCTTCTGCTACTTCTTTGGAGAATTCTACCGAGTGAGCGTAAACAATAGCCTGCTGGCCCGGTGTCTTTTCCTGATAGGTCTTAACGACATCCCCGAAGATAGTCCGGCCTACCGCGTCATCAATCGACTTGTTGGTGTAATCACCGGTACTTGACTTCTTCAACTTCTCGTCATTGACCAGCTTTACTGAGAAGTATTTATACGGTGCCAGATAGTGGTTCTCAATCAGCCAATCAATCGAGGGGCCTAGCACCATATCATCGTAAACATCGTGCAAGCCTTTCCCGTTTAGACGCCACGGCGTTGCAGTAAATCCTAGTCGTGGTACCCCGGCGTAGTAGTCGTAGATTTTTCGGTAGGTCTTAGCTAAAGAATGGTGTGATTCATCAGTAATTATTAATGCTGGCTGCGGTAGAATCCTTAATCGGTTAGCAATTTTGCCAACCGTCAGAATTGTGCATCGAGTGAGATCAACCTCATTCTCTCGGAATGAATTAGTTATCTGCTCAACGAGCTCCTTACGGTGGACCATAAACATCACTGAGCCGCCCTTATTAACCGTTAGCCGCGCTATTTCGGCAATGATGACTGACTTGCCGGACCCAGCCGGACTTTGCAGTAACACTGATTTATTACCCTTCGCTAGTGCTTGCCGTGCCTGGTTTACCAGCTTTGTCTGGTACGGATGGAGTTGGTACATTCACATCACCACCAATCTCAGTAAACAGTGTCTCCGGTAGTGCAAACTTCCGGTCGTCCAACTGATTCTTAGCAAATGCGGCATTCGACGGTTTGAGAATGAATCCCCGAGCCCCAGTCTTGTCAGAAATGACCATGCGACCAACCACATTCATCAATCCCATCACGTTAGTTACTAGCTTCTCTCGCATTTGTGGCACGAACTGGTTATACGTCTGGCCGGTCGGTGTATCAATCTGGCGCGTAGTCTCCCAAGCCGTATAGACTTTATTGACCCCCGGCCACGAGTTGATGAACCGAATCATGTCAGGTAGATAGAAACCAAACTGGTTATAGTCGTTCATCTGGGGGATGCCCATATCAGCACCGGACTTGGTCTTAGCTTCATTGGCTTTTTCGCCTAGCCATGCTTGCTCAAACTCGCTGATATTGTCGAACGCGATGTTATCGTAATTGCTGAGCTGCGTCTTATAGATTTCGCCAAGCAAACTGCGGGCCCCTTCTAGCGGGTGCTTCGTGTCCAGCTTAACCACATCAACATTGGGTACCCCTGCTAAAACATTGGTCGTTCGATCAACATCAATGACTAGTGTTCGACCGGGGAGATAACGTAGTGTGGAAGTCTTACCCACACCAGGTTGCGCATAAATCAGCACTGAGAAATCTTCACCGCGTTTAATATCAGTTGCGTGTTGGATTTCCACGGCTATCCCTCCCGTTCATACTTGATACTCTCAGAATCCATATAACTCTTGAGCAACTTCATCTGTGGAATGGTAGCTGTAATCTTCAGCACAACGGCTCGTGAGACCACTTCACCAGTGTTGGTATCAACTACCGTGTCCCCCTTAGCTTGCTGGTGGGTGCGTTCCTCAGCGGCCTTGGCTTCCAGCTTACGTTGCTTCTCGGCTTGCCGCTCTACTTGGTTGTCGATAGCTCTCATCAGGTATTCAACGTCTTGTCCCTGTTTCACTTGGTCAACCCAACCTGCCGGGTCAACTTTCTGAATTTCGGCATACTTGGTGATGGTTGAGCAGTCGGCTGCTAGTTGGTCAGCATGTTTTTTCATCAGCGTCATGGTGCCGGCAATGCCTTCCACAATCTGCTTCTTGGTAGCTGACTTATTTAGCCATGATGGTTCGATATCAACCGACTCAGCTTCCACACCATAGTTGGGAGCCATTTCAGCAATCAACCCTTCAACCCGTTCTTGCTTAGCCGCCCGCTCTTGGGCAACGACTTCACGAATCTTTGTATCGAGTGGTGAGATTACTGAATCAATCTGCTCCTTGAACAAATTCATTTGAGCATCAAACGTCTTGACCGGTTCCGCGTACTGCCGCTTGATAGTTAAACGCTTTTCATCAATCGCCTTAGACACTTTGTTCAGTTCGGCCCGCATGTTTTTAACGTCTTTGACGTTGTCCACAGTAACCACAAAATCTTGGTTGTACTTGGAGACAATTGCCGTAACCGCCTGTTGGACCTGATCTAAGTTGTTGATTGTGATTGGCATTGGCTTTACGTCAATTACCGGTTCAACGATTGCTAGTTCGTTAGCCATACATGTTCCTCCTTCGAATACTTTTCGTATTGCTGAAACCGGTAAGCGGCTAAGTTCTCATACCCGACTGGGGTTCTTAAGAATTTCTGGTACCAGTATTCACTTTTCTTCATTGAAAAATACCTCGCTTTCGATTACGATAGTGATAAATAAATGTTTTTCTCAGGCTCGCTAGCGGTGCAACGCTAACGGGTTTTTTCTGTGGATTAAAAGTTTGAAGCGCCGTCCTCCACAGATTGTGATTAGTAACATTAGATAGTTCCATAAAAAATCTTCCAATCTCCAATTCTTTTCCCTCTTCAAAGTTGATATACTTTGTTTAAGAGGAGGTGATTAATTTGAAAATTAAATTGCTACTAAGAGAAGGCGGTTCAATCGTTGTTTACAAATTCAAAGAGTTACATTACTCGCCCAAGAGTGGCACGCTTGTAACACTTACACCCAGCGATTGTTCACAATTCTCCATTGGCGACGTATTTGATGATCTGACAATCATTGGAAGTACGATCGTCTCAATCCGAATTAAGGACGTAAAGGCCGTCCTTTTTGATGAGGATTAATAAAGTACCAACAATTCATAAAGCTTCGTGATGGTTGCCGCCATCTCGGGGCTTTTGTTTTCTGTCTTAATCAATGAGATCAGATAATCCCGTACAATATTCTGCAGTTCAAAGTCCATTATCTTCGCCACCTTTCATACCCGACTCTCAGCAAGCCGCCTAGTCCGAACACTGCTACAAAAATCAGTACTGCTTCCAACGCGTAACCTCCGCTCTTCCTTAACCACCACTACCCGCCTAGGTATTAGTTACTTGTTTGTTGGTGGTCAAGAAGCCATTGATGTACTGCTGGTGCGTAATACTTTCGGTTGTTGCCCTGCTGCACGAATGGAAAATCCGGCTGGTACAGATAGTATTTGTCGGCCGTATCTGGCTTGATGCCAAATTCTGGGTACAAATCCTTACGATCAAGAAGTTTCGTGCTGACAGTTACTTCCTTCCGACCGTCTTCAACACCTTTCAGGTAAGCCTGCTTGAATAGAGCGGCTAATCCTTGAACTAAGTCATTCATAGTTCAACACCTCCTAGTCGAAAAGCTTGTCGCCATAGTGACCGACTAGCCAGCCGATAAATAGCAAAAACAATAATTTTGCTGTTAACATGCTTTTCATCCTCCTTATCTTTCAGAATCGATTCGCTCCATGTCCACACCCGCAAGAATCAACGTATACGGGTCAATGTGCAGGTATTCAGCAACGGACTTCGCCTTCTTTAAAGAAATGGAATCTGCCGTTTCCCATTTGCGGATAGAACCATTTGCAAATCCGAGGTCCGACTCAATTCGGCTGATTGGTACATGGCGTTTTTTTGCAAATTTTTGAATCGTAGAATACATGATGTCACCTCCTTTCTAACTGTAATTCGTTAATCAGTCTAAATTTCCCTTGCCTAAAATAGACTTATAGCCTATAATTAGGGCATATTAAAAACAGTCGTTGCTCCCACCCAATTGCTTATTTCAGCAATTTCCGGTGTTTGATTGACCGTTTGGATTAATTAAACTAACTTACATGAGTAAGTATATAGACTAAAAGTCTATATGTCAACGATTATTTTTGCACTTTTAGTCTATAAAAATATTTCACCAATAAAGGACGTTTTAAAATGACAACCTACCAGTACATTCAGCAGGCAGCAAAAGAGCGCAATACCTCTATAAGACAAATAGAAATAGCGCTGGGATTCTCAAACGGGACTTTACGTAAATGGAAAAATAATGCCCCAACGGATAAGTTAACACGTGTTGCCACTTATCTTCGTGTGGACCCGGTAGATTTAATGTTCGGTCCTACAAAGAGTAGCAATGAAACTAAGGTCGCCAAAGACGTAATCGATAGTCTAGGAAAGAATCTCGTTGAACATCTCATTCAACTTGACGACATCCACAAGCAACGAGTATTCGCATATACTCAAGCTCAGCTAGAGGACCAAAATAGCATCGAAACTTTAGCAGCTCACCAAGCTGATCCTAATCACCGAATCACTCCTGATGAGGCAAAACATATATCCAAGATCTTGGATAGTTTCATTGATGATTACGAAAAGAAAAATAAGTAGGTGTTGCCATTGTCACTAAGCAAAGTTGAACAACTTATCGACGTGTATTCAAAATACGTAGCCATTATCGAAGTACCCAATTTAAAATCTAAAATTGGTGCTTTTGGCACATTCAAAGTCAAAAATGGAAAACCATATATTTTCATTGATACAGATCAGCCCGAAATTGATAAGCGAGTAATTCTTACTGAAGAATTCATGCACTTTCTCCACAGTGTGGGCATGATTTTAGACAAAGACAATTTAAATCAGCGCAAACAAGAATTACAGGCTCGTAATCTGACTTATAAGGCTGTTGTCAGCATTGATGACCTACTTCGCTGCTATCTGATGGGCCTTGAAACACCCTACGATGTAGCTAGCGAACTTGATTTGCCTGAGGAATTTCTAAAAAATGCTATTGATTACTTTAAAACCCAGTACTCCAAACCGTTTGAGTATAAGGGCTATGTAGTCATATTTTCAGACACCGTTAACTTTTATAAAAATAGCATTGTTAAAAGCGTGTAAAATGTAACCGCCATCAAAAATAAGATGATAGCCCAACAATGCTGATGGCTTTAAAAGCTGCAAAATACATATTCGGAGGTTCCACAATGGCAATTTTTAGTATGCTTTGTAGTCTATCTCTTATCGTCCTCATTATCTTACTCTTTCTCTGGTTTCGAGCCCGACGTAATAAAACAGAGTCCAAAATTACTGGAAAAATTTTAGGATATGCTGCCGGATTTTGGATACTCTTTTTAGCGCTAACTGTTATTTTCCCAACATCCGACTCAAATGAAGCCTCTTCTAGTAGTGAAAGTTCGTCTTCAATCTCTTCCAGCTCCAGTAGTAGTTCATCTTCTCAATCCACAACTGAGAATGATATTCTTGCAGGCTACTCTGCAAAAGAGCTTAAATCTTATAACTCTGGATTAATTGACAGTTTGAATGAAGACCAAGGATATGCAAATAATGGTAAAAAGGAATACAATGCATCGCTTTATATCGACACCTTAGGATATAGCAGCCGTGGACTGATTGTGAAAGTCACTTCAGAATTCGCGTCACTAGATAAGGACAGTAAAACGGTTGTTGGCCAGTATGCTCAAAAGCTCGCCAACGCCCAGGTAGTGCTTCAGGGCGACAATGTTTCTGAAGAATCTACGCCAACGACTCAAATTTACTATGGAGCTAAGAAAATCGGTCACTCAAAGCTTACAAATGGTACTGAATTTAAATGGGAAAAAGCGTGACAATTGATACACCAACGTTTTGAACACCTATGTTTTTAATTCATAAAAAAAGCGCATCCCCTCCCGCCAAGAAGTTGGATGCGCTCGCCAAAACATATAAGCCTGTGGACGAATCTACAAGCTGTTTTAAGAATACATAGCTGTACCCTTTTCATCAATTCTACAACTAAAGGAGGTGTTGCCACAACCTTAACCGTAAATCTACCCGCCTAGGTGAATTTATAAATTAAGGAGATAATCAAAATGGCAAGTTTTCAAAAGCGCGGTAAAACATGGACCGCAAAGATTAGCTACTATAAGGACGACGTTCGCGAATTCGTAACAAAGGGTGGCTTTCGAACTAAGAAAGAAGCCCAGTACTGGGCCAATGAGAATGAACTAGACATTTCAAATGGCAGTAATCTCAAGGGCGGTAAGCAACTATTCACCGACTACTTTTTGAATTGGTATGAAACGTATAAGAAGCCAATTCTGGCTAAATCAAGCCGACTACGCTACCAGTACACTATTGGTATCATCATGAACAACTTTGCAGGCAAACGGCTCGATGAAATCACTAGAAGTGAGTATCAGCAATTTCTAAACGAATACGCCAATCCCCTCTCAGTAGACGGCAAAGAAAAGAAGCAACGATCTTTAAGTAGTTCTGAAAAGGTTAACGTCCAAATTCGGGCATCCGTGCGCGATGCCGTTGAAGATGGCCTAATCAAGCGTGATTTCACTGCTCACACTAAGATAAGTGGCCGCCCGGAAAAACCTAAGGAGATGAAGTACCTAGACGCTGGTGACGCTGACAAGCTTACCCGAGCTCTAGAATCCGACATCAATATTGCCCACCTTACCAAACTCATGGCTCTAGTCTCCTTACAGACTGGAGCACGATTTAGTGAAGTCGCCGGCCTAACTTGGGACTGCTTTTCAGAGAAGTTCAACACGTTACGAATTAATAAGGCCTGGGATACCCTTGGTAAAAAGGACTTCACCGACACCAAGAATCCACAGTCGAAGCGAGTCATTAAAATCACGCCCCATATGAGTGAGATTCTACGAAACTACCACAAGCTCCAACTAATTAAGTTAGAAGAACTTGAAATCGATAACCCACTCAATTTAATTTTTCTGAGTCAAATCGGCAAGGTCCCTGACGATACTGCTGCTAATCAAACACTTCATCGGGTGCTAAAAAAAATTGGTGCAAAAGATATTACGTTCCATGGATTGCGGCATACCCACGCTTCATATTTAATTTATAAAGGTGTCTCAATCTACTATATTTCTGAACGACTGGGACATGCAAATTACTCAACAACTATTCGAGTGTATTCCCATATGATTCGAGAAATGGAAAAAGTCGAGGCTGGCAAAACCCTTGTGGCTCTAAGCGAGATGGGGCGTTCGGTGAACAAGTTGGTGAACAAAAGGGCTAAAAACGGGTGATGTTCACCAAAATGTTCACCAAAATATCAATCTGCACCGTTTTCTAGCTATTCAGAAAAAACAAAAACCGCTTCAAATCAACGATTTGAGACGGTTTAAGACGACACCAGTTTAAGAAATATGGCCCCACCCGGACTCGAACCGGGATCATTCGCTTAGGAGGCGAGTGCCCTATCCAGTTGTGCTATAGGGCCAAAATAAAGATCCGCTTATAATTTTCACACGGATCTGGGAAATTGTAAAGGACTAGTTCTGCGCGTCGTGGTCCCGCCACTTCTTGCGCATCCCTTTATTCTTGGTGTGCCGGTTCTTGTGCTTCTTTTTCTTACTTGGGTTAGGCGTTTCGGCTTTGGCTGCCGCCTTGACACTGACCTTAGCCCCAGACTTGGGCACAGCGGCGGTTACTGACGTCTGTCCGGCCGCACTGGTCGTTGCCGTCCGTTCGGCCTTGGCCGTCTCGTTGGCCTTGACCGTCGCTGCAGTCGGACGTTCAGTGGTCAACGTCCGACCACTGAAGTATAGTGGCACGAGGTCATAGTCCGTGTCCTTGAGCAGGCGTTTCAAATCACGCAGGTCGTGGTCATCCCCTAGACTGATGACTTGCCCCGGTTCACCCATCCGGCCGGTCCGCCCGACCCGGTGCACGTATTCATTGACCTTATCCGGCAAGTCGTAGTTGATGACGGCTGGTAGCTTGGGAATATCCAACCCCCGCGCCGCCACGTCCGTCGTCAACAATAAGCGAATCCGACCTTGGCGGAAGTCTTGCAGCGCCTTTTCTCGTTGCACCTGCCGCAGGTCACTGGTCAAGCCAGCCGCAGACACGTGGTCGTGATAAAAGCGCGTGGCGGTCTTCCGCAGCGTGCTGGACTGCTTGAAGAAGACCAGCGCCCGGAAGTTGGGCATCGCCAGCAGGCGTTTGAGCATCTGATCACGCTTGTTCATCCCGACTTGTAGCAGGCCGTGACGGACTTCGCCTTGCGTGTTGTCCTGGTCGCGGACGTCCACGCGTTCAACGTCTTGGCCGAACCACTTGTCTAATTCGTGTAGAATCGGCGTATCGGTGGCGGAGAAGAAGCCCAACTGCACGTCAGCCGGCGTGGCCTGGGCAATCTCACGCACCGTGTCCAATGTATCACCCGTCAAGAGGTCATCGGCCTCATCGACGATTAGCATCGAGACCAAATGTAGCTTGAGCTTGCGGTCATTGACCAGATTTAAGACCCGGCCCGGTGTACCGACCACGATTTCCGGCCGCTTCTTGAGGCGTTCCGTTTGCCGTTTGACGTTGGCGCCCCCCGTTAAGGCGACGACTTGCAGGTCCAACAGCTTCCCCCAATCGCGCATGACGCGGCTGGTCTGAATCGCCAGCTCTTGGGAGGGTTCTAAGACGATCAGTTGCGTCCCATCACCAGGCAATAAATTGGCTAAGGCCGGCAACGTAAAGGCTACGGTCTTCCCGGAGCCGGTTGGTGCCAGGCCTAAGACGTTTTTGTCGCCGACCATGGCGTCGTACACCGCCGTTTGAATAGCGGTTGGGGCTTGGTACCCTAAATCCGTAAAGTGTTTTTCAAATTGTTTTAACATGCTGTTTCCTTTCTAGTCGTTCTCATCAGCTGGGAAACGCAGGTTAGCGCTGACCCGCAGGCTGTAGAGTACTTGGTTCACGGTCAGACTCCACTGGAGCCAACGCTGGTAGTCCGCTTGGTTCTGCGGTTCATCCGGTGCCAATAACACGCGGGCAAAGTCGACCACCTCAGGTAACATGGGGTTGGCCAACGCTGGGGCGCTCAGCTCCTGCACGTTCCCGGCAGCGTCGCGTTCTTCGACGTGGGTCAATTCACCCGCACTGTCCAAGGAGACCGTTTCCTTCAAGCCATAGATTTCTGATGGCGCTTCGGAATTACTGGTCTTGCCAAAGGACACGGTCACGTCAAAGCCAGCGTAGCGCAACATGGCGACCCCTTTGCCATCCGCCCCAGTCGCAATCAGGGTTGGGTAATACTGCACGTGTTCCGGTTGGCCAAACAGGGCGATGGCCAGATAAATGGGATACACCCCCAGGTCCTGTAGCGCCCCACCGGAAAATTGCCGGCTAAAAACGTTTGGCACTTCGCCGTCCAAGACCAGGTCGTAGCGTGACGAATACTTCATGTAGGTCAACGCCGCTCCTTGAATCATGGGCAGGCCCAGCAGTGCCTTTTCCAAAGCTTGGAAATTAGGTGTGTGCACGTGTCGCGCCGCTTCAAAGAACTTTACTTGGGGATGTTGGGCCAGTGCTGCTTGGATGGCCACCATTTCTTGTCGATTGCTGAAGGCTGGCTTTTCGACCACGATTGAAATATCCCGGTCAATGG
Organism: Levilactobacillus yiduensis; assembly: GCF_024718525.1. NCBI lineage: Bacteria > Bacillati > Bacillota > Bacilli > Lactobacillales > Lactobacillaceae > Levilactobacillus > Levilactobacillus yiduensis. The sequence goes on along the minus strand of NZ_JAMXAZ010000020.1, from coordinate 5,188 downwards.
CCGCCATGGCTTGCTTGAAATGCAAGCTGTTCGGCGAGGCAATGTACACGACATCCAGCTGACACTGGGTGAGCATCTCTTCATAATTGGTATAGCTAGCTTGTGCGTGATTTTTGGCAGCAAATGCGTCCGCCGTTTCTTGATGGCGCGAGTACACCCCGGCCAGTTCATACTGCCCACTGAGGGCTAAGGCTTCGACTAATTGTTGCGTAATCCAGTTGGTGCCCACTGTTCCCATGCGAATCATGTTGATCCCTCCAGATTGTTTAAGTTCCTATTTAATAGTTATCAGTGAAAATGACTAAGACCACTTTTAGCGTACCACACTTCATCAGGTAATCGGTCATCCACGTTCACGCGGCGTACTGATTGAAAAAATGCGGCAACGTTGTTAGAATTTGGTATAGCTAAACTTTCAGTTAATTTTATTCAGCGGCGGCTACCGCAATCCTTATTTTAACAGGCTCTGTGCTTCGGCGATAGCCAGAGAATTAAGTTTCCTAAAAATCCAAGAGAAATATTGCGGTTTTTCGGGTTAGAAATGTTATATTGTAAGAAGAAACCTAAATTCAAGGGAGGGATTACCGGTGAAAGGTCGAGACATTGCCTTATTTGGAATTTCACTGGTTGCCGGATTGACTGGCGGCTTTTCGTTGCGCAAAAAGAAAGACCCACAACCAAGCACGTCGCCGCTCTTTTACGTTGGCACGTGGCAGTTCATTGACCCCCACAACCAGCGCCGCCACCGGCTAGAAATTAGTCCTAATCTTGACGTGCAAATCGATGACCACCAACTGCAGGTCCGCGTCAAAGACCTCAATGAACAGCAGCTTACGTTTCAAGATAAGTTTGGCTATCATCTGACGATCCACGCCAATGAACGCCAACCAATTTCTTTTTTCGATGAAGCCGACGACTGTACTTATGCAATGAAACCTCTGACGACTAAGTCAGACAAACCCAATGAAAAATAACCGGCCCCGCACCTGTGGCCTGGCAAAAGATTAGCTCTGTAAAACCCATTCGGTTCTACAGAGCTAATTTTCGTTTGTTGTGCTTAAACATGTGCTTTTGGGGCTCTTTGTTTACAGTGTCTGAACTGGCCGCCTCCCGTCCGCCAAATATGAGCCGGATCGCGGTGGGCGGCGGGACGAGCCAAAGATCGGTCTCGTCTCCTCGACCTTGAGCCGAAGAACACGTCTCAAAGTCGCCAGTTCCCTAACCGGCAAGAACCATGCCGCTAAGGGAACTCCCACGGCTGAGCTCATATTTGGCGGACTCCCGGCTACAGAGGTGATTAACCACCCATCAGTTTAGTGCTTGGCGACAATTGGCCTATTGACCTAATCCAGTGTCACTGTCAACCACCAACGCATCGAAGTGAACCGGAAGACCGTTCCTCAGGCTGGAGTCATCTCCATAGCTGGCGGACGGTAGGCGGCCAGTGCCATGTGACTCTTAGCCATACGTCATCAATCAGCCGTGAACTTCTGCCAAGCGTGCTGGTTGCCATTGAACACGGAACGGGCAACTGGCAGGCTCTGGCCGTTTTGCGTGACGCTACCATCCGCATCGTATTCAATCATCTTCACCTGTGCGTTGTGTCCGGCCAATTTACCGCCGGCGACCCAATAATTTTGTGCGGGCAAGACTGGCTGAACGAATTGGGTCAGGACTTGTTTGGTCGCGAAGATAATCACGCCCTGATGATACCATTCCAGCTCACTGACCAACTTTTTCAGCTTCTGCCCCTGCTTGGCCATGTCGACGTTACTACTATTATACTTACCATAATAGTTCACGGTAACCATGATTGGTAGGGTCCCAGTATTCTGCCCGACCGTACTGTGGAAGTGCCGGTACTGTTGATTGGCCGAAGTGGTGAAGCTAAATGTATGGGCAACCCCCACTTTGACGCTCGCCCCCTGCGAACGCGAATAGTTATCGCTAAAGTCATCATCCGTGTAGGTTGCCCCCGAAGTGGCTTGCAGATAGACAAATTGGACGTGTTTCGCCAATTGTTGGTAATCCAGGTAGCCACTGTCCTGATTGATTGTGACGCCCCGAATCGGGTAGTTGGCCAATTGCTGTTTTTGGTGCGCCTGCCACTGGGTCCAGCCCACGCCCACAATCAGTACGACCAGAATCAGCACCAGTAAGGCCCACCACCGGCGATGATGCCGACGATGATACGTATTTTCATAGATAGGCTGCACCTCGCGCCGTTTCACCGTCAGTCACCACTTCTCCTCAGCTTTTAGAATATCATCTATTATACCATGCTTAGTCCCCAAAAAATCTTAAAGAAAAGTGTGCCCGACAAAAGTGCTTCAAAACGTAAATGACGAGTTCTAAATCGAAAAACATTGATTTAGAAACTCGTCATTTTTTGCAAAAATTTTGGTGTTGAGTATTTCGGGTAAAACATTGTCTTATCTCTTTCAGAGAAAGCTCTTTGAAAGTCGAACTAAATCATTGTGAATGTCTCTCTGACTTCAAACACGTAGTTTATCTCGTTCAAATGCTTTAGAAAGCTCCATATACGAAAAGCCACAAATCATCGCCATTACTCCATACAATATAAGCAAAAATCGTCCATTTACAAGCTGAAAGAGAAATGTCCCTACTGGTGCGCCGATTGCATCTCCAATCAAGAAACCGGATTGTGCTAATCCCAGATATACGACTGTTTCTTCCTTGGGAAACATATCATACTCCACTAGTTCTTTCAGCATAAAAAATCCTGTACCTTCGATGGACATTACGATAAAAGCAACCATGATCCAAATGTATTGCTGTTGGGTCATCAAACCGCAGAAAATAATGATACTCCCCGAAAACAACTCAATAAGCCAAAAATAATATGCTGGCTGCTTGTTAAAAATCGGTAGTTGAAACAGAAACGCCGACAACATGGTCACCACCCCTAAAGAGGTAATGATGACACTTACCGCACCAACGCTATACCCAGCAGCCCGCAGTAGTGCCGGAGTGATCGGATCAACGATAGAGGTTGTTATGCCCATAAAGATGACAGCAACCAAATACGATAATCCCCGAACACGATTAGCTGGCAATGCAAGAATCTTTGATTTTCTCTCAATTTTAATTTCACCATCTATGGGAACGGAATTGGCCGGCAATAAAATTATTGCCATGGCAGTTGTCACTAAAATTAAGACATACACGACGTTATTTGATGAAAAGATGAATAGAATCAGTCCCGTGACTAGTGTTGCTAATAATGACGTAATTTGCATTATTGTGTATCGAGACGAGATTAGGATCTGCTTGTCCTCCGGATTTTCATCCGACTCTGCATAAATCCACTTTCTTACTACTAGGATTAGAATAGCTGCTCCAAAACCCGAGATGCTGCCCGATATGATAGCTATCCAGCTACTTTGAAAGAAAACTCTCAGGATCATACCTGTTGCGTAAACTAATCCAAAGATTTTCGCAATCTTTCTCAAACTCATTCTTTCTAGTCTATTGGTTATCAAGAAAGAAAAAGATCCAGCAATTGCCATCGCCGAATATGCCAGTGAAAAGTTTATTAACTTGCCGTTTTGCTGAAAGTACAGAATTTGCGTATATTTCGAAACGCCCATAGAAAAATAAAACATTGTTATATAGATGAACAAGCTTTTGTACTTTCTCAATACTCCTTCATAAAGTCTTACATTTTTCATCTCTTCACTTTCTTTTCGATTATTGACACAGCTCTCGGACCTGATTCTCATAGATTTCATTTTGTTCAATAAATCTATTTACAAAATCCTTATCAACCGGCATGTTCAAATTAATTACACAAACGAGATAGTTATACAGAAATAGGTTTTTAACTTCAGGCTCAATGTTGTAACGGACCGCAGCTCTCGTTAAGGGTAGCGCCTTTTCGTATTCTTCCAATTCAATCAAGCATTGGGCTTCATAGCTAGATTGATATACAATATCTTCGGAACCTGACGCCTTAATTTCTTTCAATACCTCCAAGGCTTCCTCAAACCTTTTGTTTTCAATAAAGAAGCGCACAGCAGTATAACGATACTCGACGTCATTGGGGTCGAGTCTAATCAGTAAACTCAGTTGATTTTCTGCCTGTTCCAACATCTCTGCTCGTAAATATACTTGAAAAATATTAAAGTTTAATACCGCGTAATGCAACTTCGCAAAACCATTTTCCTTAATCAAAGGGCGTAGTTCGCGAATTAGCCCTTTCATTAAGTCAATTGTTTCATTGAAGTGGCCCTCAAAGAATAATAGCAACGCATACCCATTTCTATTAAAAATTCGCTCAAAATCGCGGTTACTCATAGGGATCTCTTCGTTCAGACACGTAGAATAAGCCTCGTTTAGAATCTTCTTAGACTTTGACAAACTTTTAAATTGCTTTGGTAAGTGTCTTGAGTAGAGAAGCGCCAGAAGGTATTGGGCGCTAACCAAGTTTTCATTACCTTCAGCGGAGGTCACCTTCTTGTCAATGACCCTCTCAATGATCGACTTCGCCGCTAACGGATCGGACAGCCCTGAATAGTTAAACGCCATTGACTTGAGTAAAATGGGATTGTCCACCAGTTCTTTATCATCCATTAAGGCGTCTCCAATTTTTCTGGCACTCCACGTGTCTCCAATATTTTGAAAGTACCGCATCTTTTTATAATCTCTTGGAAGCTTTTCAAGATGAACTGTACGGCTTACTTCCTTAACAGATGTCATCTCACAGTAGTCCATCAATTTATCCAAGAACAACCTCTCAAGAGGGCTATTTCCAAAAACATTAACCACTATCATGAATCGTTCTATCAAGTACTCTAGCAGTTTTAATGGCCACCTGGTTCACAGTCATTTTCCCGAAACTTTCTTCGTAGAAGCGTAATTGATGATTCATATCCTGTTGATCAGTCAATGAAAGCTTGCTAATATCAAAAGGAAGGTTTAAAAATCGACGTTCTACTGGCGATAATTTTTCGCCCACATGAAAGTGAACAACAATTTTTGTAATTAACTCGGTCGATAAATCATTATTTTTTTCAAACATATTGATTTCCCCCATTCGACAAAATGGTGACAATCATGATAATTGCCACCATTTCACTACAAAATCATGTATTAACTAACGCGTAGTGCTAGTAATGTAATATTTCAAGAATTGAATAACAAGCTTAAGTCCTAATGCATGCAAAAA